>CAJTJA010000025.1 GCA_910576845.1 uncultured Oscillibacter sp. | reverse complement strand
CACCCATCGGCTCGAAAGTGTCCGATGCTGTAAACTCTATCCGGAGCAACACCGGCATGGGAGCATACAGGCTGGCCCGGCCGCTCCCGGGGTGGCTGGAGCGCACCGGTAACGGCGCGCCTAGATAGATGGCCGTCAAATACAGAACCCGGCTTACAGTTTTACTCGCAAAAATATGGTCCCGGCGGCGTAATACGCTGCCGGGACCTGTTTTATTCTTTTCAGGCATCTCAGGGATATCGCTCCCAGACACAGAGCAATTTTTCCTGCAGTTCCGGTGAAACTGTCTCCGGCCAGAACCGATTGATCTCTTTAATATTGAAATCGTCACCCCAGTCGTAGATGGCATAGGGCTTTTCCGGCCAGCGGGTGCGGACCACCACCTCGTTGTGCCCGTCCTGGTCAATGTCCTCTACTACAGCATTCATGCAGTCCTCCACCAGCAAAATGGTTTCCTGGTCCTTCCACTCAAGCAACTCATTATCCCACTCCCCTATCCAGAAGTGGTAGTCGCAGAGATAAGCCTGTCCTCTGGGCTCGCCGTAAGGGTCTGGATAGTAGTTCTCACTGGTATAAAATACTTCATCATACCAGAACAGATAGTCACGTTCTACTTCGAATGTCACATCCATCATCCCGCCGAAGAAAGATCTCCCTGTAGCCTCACAGGTATTGACAGTTCCCTCGTAAGTCCGCCGGTTCCAACGGCAGTCCAAACGGTAGCAAAGAGAATCTCCCCTTTCGTTCATCTGCTTGATACTGTCAAAATCCACACCTTCCCGGCACTTCAGCCGGAGCAGATGGCCTTGCTCCTCCACATAGAGGTAATTCTCTCCGCCTTCTGTCTCCTTCAAGAAGATCGTGTCTTCTCGTTGTTCGTGAACATAAATGCCGCAATAGTAAATGGTCCCCCATGTCACTGCCAACATCAACAGCAAGGCTAGAGCAGTTTTCCAGGCATATTTCCGCTTCTCCGTTTTTAAGCTTTCCCGGAAAATCTCCAACAAATTCCGCACAGGCTCTCTCTCCTTCTCCTGTTCAGCTTTCCGGCAGGCCATCAGCTCCTCCACCCCCAGCCCCAGGGCCTCCGCCAGAGGCTCCAGAAGAGTCACGTCCGGATAGCTCAGTCCACGCTCCCACTTGCTCACCGCCTTATCCGTCACGTGGAGCTGCGCCGCCATATCCTTCTGCGTCAAACCGGCGGCTTTACGGTTTCCGGCAATAAAAGTTCCGAACTGCTGCTTGTTCATACGATTCACCTCCCCGCCAGTATACATTGCATCTGAAGAAAAAAGCAACCGACCAGCGGTAGAATTCGGCAAATTCCGCCGGTTCCATGGGCTTCCAAGTCCAAAAAATTTTTCCTGGTTCTCCAGTTTTTAAGGTTGAGCTAAGAAACTCCCTGTATGATGCCTCCATTCTCTTGAACGAAAGGAGCTCAAGCATGAAACTTCGGCACGAGTGGAAGCACGAGATCACCGCCGCCGACGGCCGGATTCTCTCCTCCCGTCTCTCCGCCGCCGCCCGGCGGGACTGCCACGGGCAAAACGGGCAATATGAGATTCGGAGCCTTTACTTCGACGATCCCCAGGACACAGCCCTGCGGGAGAAGCTGGATGGCGTGGCCCGGCGGGAAAAATTTCGAATACGGTATTACGACGGCAACACCTCTTACATCTGCCTGGAGAAAAAAAGTAAGCTGGACAGCCTGTGCGGCAAGCGCTCCGTTCTCCTCAGTCTCCAGGAAGTCCAAGCCCTTCTAAACGGCGTCCTGGACTGGATGCCGCATAGCGGCAGACCTCTGGTCCAGGAGCTCTACTGGAAGATGAACACCCAGGGACTACGGCCCAAGACAATTGTAGACTACACCCGGGAGGCCTATGTCTTCCCAGCCGGGAATGTACGAATCACCTTAGATTCCAATATCCGCACCGGGCTGCGGTCTACGGATTTTCTGAACCCCGCCTGTGTCACCGTCCCCGTCGGGGACTCGCCCCTTATCCTGGAGGTAAAGTGGGACGAATTCCTCCCAGACGTCATCCGGGCTGCGGTACAGCTTCCCGGGCGGCACACCTCCGCCTTCTCAAAATATGCGGCCTGCCGCGTGTACGGATAAGCAAGAAAGGAAGGAATTCTTATGACATTTCAGGACATTTTCAAATCCAGCTTCTTAGAGAACATCTCTGGCGTCAGTCTCCTGGACATGAGCCTGGCGCTGGTGTTGGCTTTCGGCCTGGGGCTCTTCATCTTCCTGGTGTACAAAAAAACATTCACCGGCGTCATGTACGCTTCCAGCTTCGGCGTAACCCTGGTAGCTCTGACGATGATCACCACTATGGTGATCCTGGCGGTCACCAGCAACGTGGTGCTGTCCCTTGGCATGGTGGGCGCGCTGTCCATTGTCCGTTTCCGCACCGCCATCAAGGAACCGCTGGACATCGCTTTTCTCTTCTGGTCCATCGCCGTGGGCATTGTCCTGGCGGCAGGGCTGATTCCCCTGGCGGTGTTCGGCAGTGTGGTCATCGGCGTTATGCTGCTGGTGTTTGTCAACCGGAAGTCCTGGTTTAACCCATACATGGTTGTCCTCCAATGCAGCGGCCAAGACAGCGAGGCCCGCGCGGCGGAGTACCTCCGGCAAAACACCTGCCGCTGTGTGGTGAAGAGCAAGACCGTCCAGAAGGACGCCGTGGAACTCAACCTGGAAATCCGTCTAAAGAGCGAAGACACCGGCTTTATCAACACTCTAGCGGATATCCCCGGCGTACACAGCGCAGTGCTGGTGAGCTACAACGGGGATTATATGGGTTAAAGGAGTGCCGACATGTCCACCAGTACACACATCGACCAGCTCTGCGCCGCCGCTCTGGCGGTATGTCTGCTGCTGGCGGCTGCCTTCATGAACGGCGAAGCCCTGGGGGTCCGCCCCGCCTCCTCCGTCATGGGCTATGAGACCCGGCTTTTTGACACGGAACGGGTTCACACCATCGACATTGTTATGGACGATTGGGACGGCTTTCTGGAAAACTGTGAAAACGAGGAGTACGCCCAATGCGCGGTCATCATCGACGGAGAGGCGTACCAGAACACCGCTGTCCGGGCCAAGGGAAATACGTCGCTGTCCATGGTCTCCGCTATGGACAGTGACCGTTACAGCTTCAAGCTGGAATTTGACCATTATGACAGCGGCAGGACGTACCACGGCCTGGATAAGTTAAGCCTGAACAACATTATCCAGGATACCACCTACCTGAAAGATTACCTTACTTATCGGATGATGGGAGCCTTCGGAGTGGACGCTCCCCTTTGCAGCTATGTGTTCATCACGGTCAACGGTGAGGACTGGGGGCTGTATCTGGCGGTGGAGGGCATAGAGGACGCATTTCTCCGCCGTAACTATGGAAGCAATATCGGAGCCCTTTATAAGCCGGACAGCCTGAGCTTCGGTGGGGGCCGGGGGAATGGCCAGGAATTCCGTATGGAGGATATGGAGGACTTCGAAGCAGTCTTCCCAGCTCCACCCGACGGGCAGTCGTTTGACCGGGAATCGGACGGAGAGGCTCACGGCGTCCCTGGCAGATTCGAAGGCGGTCCCGGAGGAGGCATGGGAAGCAACGATGTAAAGCTTCGGTACATTGACGACGACCCGGAGAGTTATCCCAACATCTTCGAAAACGCTAAAACGGATGTCACCAAAGTAGACCAGGCCCGGCTGATCGCCGCGCTGAAGAATCTCAGTGCAGGGGAAAACCTGGAGCAGGTTTTGGACATTGACGAGGTGCTCCGGTATTTCGTGGTCCACAATTTTGTTTGCAACGGCGACAGCTACACGGGTTCTATGGTGCACAACTACTACATTTACGAGGAAAACGGCCGTCTCTCCATGATACCATGGGACTACAACCTGGCCTACGGCACCTTCCAGGCCGGAGACGCCGCCAGTGCGGTGAATGCTCCCATTGACTCCCCCGTCTCTGGCGGTGACAGCCGCCCCATGGCGGATTGGATGTTCGGCAGTCCGGAGTATACAGCCCTGTACCACCAGTATTTCCAGGAATTTCTGGAGACGGTAGACTGCTCGGCATTGATCGGCCAGGCAGTGGCGCTGATTGCTCCTTATGTGGAGAGGGACCCCACTTGGTTCTATACCTATGAAGAGTTTGAGACGGGTGTGGAAACCCTCCGAACCTTCTGCGCGCTCCGGGCGGAGAGCATCGCTGGACAACTGAATGGAACCATTCCCTCCACAGAGGAAGGCCAGACGGAGAACTCATCTGATCTGGTAGATGCCTCCGCCATAACGCTCTCCGATATGGGCACGATGGACCGGGGCGGCGGAGGGGAACACCCCTTTCCCACTGGCGGAGAACGTGGGAATTGGGAGCCTCCTTCCCCAGCAAACTCGCCCGCTCCTGGCCAGCCGCCGGACGGTGAGGCGGCTTTGGAAGCGGAGTCACAGCCTGTAGAAGTTTTGCGCCGGGGCCCGCCGGAACGCCTGGAAGGTTCCCACCTCCCAGATGGAGAACCCGCCGCCCGAAGCGGCAACACCCTGCTTCTGCCTTCCATAGCCGTGCTCTTGATGGGACTCCTGACCGCTTTCCGGTATCGGAGAAGAAGGAAATAAAAAACCGCCGTCCTTTTAAAGAGAAGGACGGCGGTACTTCCTCTTCAAAAAATTTAAACAAAATCTAGGTTTTGTTTAATAATATGCCAAAAAAGTGGGGCAGTCCGTCTCCGAACTGCCCACGCTCCAAAATCAGTCGTTCTCCCAGTTGTGCCAGACGTTCTGCACGTCGTCGCTGTCTTCCAGCATATCAATGAGCTTCTGCATATTTTTCACATCGCCTTCGCCGCTGAGCGTAATGTAATTCTGGGGCACCATTTCTACCTCAGCGCTGACAAAGCTGTACCCCTTCTCTTCCAGGGCTTTCACCACGTCGTTGAATGCGTCTGGATCGCAGGTAATCTCCAGGGCGGGCCCGTCGGCCTCGAAGTCGGCGGCTCCGGCGTCCAAGGCGTCCATCATGACGGTCTCTTCGTCCATATCCCCATCCTCGTTGTCTATGACAATGACGCCCTTCTTATCAAAAGACCACGACACACAACCGATGGCTCCCAGGTTGCCGTTGCACTTATCAAAGGCGTGGCGGACCTCCGGCGCGGTGCGCTGGCGGTTGTCCGTCAGGGCCTCCACAATCACCGCCACGCCGCCAGGGCCATATCCCTCGTAGGTAACGGCCTCATAGCTGTCGGTGTTTCCCGCTCCCAAGGCTTTGTCAATGGTGCGCTTAATGTTGTCGTTAGGCATGTTCACAGCTTTCGCTTTCGCGATGACTGTAGCCAGCCGGGAGTTGTTGTTGGGGTCTCCGGAGCCGCCCTCTTTCACAGCAACGATGATCTCCCGCGCAATTTTGGTAAAGGCCGCAGAGCGCTTAGCGTCCGCAGCTCCCTTGGTCTTTTGGATATTATGCCATTTGGAATGTCCAGACATGGCGTTTATTCTCCTTCCACATAATACTGAATCGCTTCTTTATGGAAAGCGGATTTTTGAACACATAACTCCGGGAACCTCTCCATTAAATAAGCGAGTACTTCTTTGCAGATCAAATCCTCCGTTGGAAAATGCCCTGCGTCAATCAGGTTGATGCCTTTGGACTTTGCGTCCACAAACTGGTGATAACTCAGATCGGAGGTAACAAAAGTATCACACCCAGCGCAGATGGCGGCGTCCTCAAATTCACCGCAGGCCCCACCGCCCACAGCCACCCGGTGAACGGGTTTTCCTGCGTCGGCATACCGGACGCCCTTGCATCCAAGAGCCCCGGAAACGAAGCGAACAAACTCTGGAAGTGCTATAGGTTCCGCCCGCCAGCCGCAGCGGCCCACTCCTTCCCCGGTAAACCGCTCCGGAACCCGGATGCCAAGGGCCTGAGCCAGCATGTCGTTGACTCCTCCCTCTGCGCAGTCCAGATTGGTATGCATGCAGATGGCCGCAATGCCCTTCTCCGCCAGTTCCAAAACCCTCCGGCCTACAGGGTCCCGGTTCGTTACACTCTTCTGGCCATGGAAAATCACCGGATGATGGGAAACAATCAGGTCCGCTTCCCATTGGGCTGCCTCCGCAATGACACTTTCCGTGATATCTAGAGACACCAGCACTTTTTGAACAACCTGCTCCGGTCTGCCAACCAATAGTCCTACATTATCCCAGCCCTGCGCACATTCCCGAGGCGCAATTTCAAAAAGAGCCTGTTCTATTTCACTGACTTTTAGCACGCCGCCGCTCCTCTCTCATGAACAGCAGTGCGGTAATAATCTCCCGCAGTGCCTCCCCCTTTTCCCGGCTCCCGCCGGAGCGGTCGATACCCGCCACAGCGATTTGCAGCCGGATAATCCTCTCAACGATGTAACGGTCCCCCAGCGGGTCGTGCAGGAGGGCGGCTCCGCCGTAGAGCTGGCCCAACGTCAGGGACATTTTCCCTCCTCCGGCCTCCATCACTGGGTAAAGAGTACCTCGGTCCTCCACCAGCGCTTCCCGGCGGATGACATAGCCGTTCTCTGCCAGGAAGCCACGAAGGACCTCTGCCTTGGACTGAGGCTGGAGCAGCAGAGTGTGCCCTCCACCGGCGGTCCAGGGAGCCCGGGACAGGATGGCGGCAATGTTCTCGCCCCCCATTCCGGCAATCACAATGGTGTCAGCCTCCTCCGGCGAGACCACCTCCAGGCCATTTCCAAGCCGGTACTCAACTCCATTCACACCCCATGTCTGACCCGTTTCCCGAGCCCGGGACAGGGGTCCTTCCCGCAGATCGCAGGCAATGGCAGAGACCACGCGCCTGTGGAGCCGAAGCCACACAGGCAGGTAGGCATGATCCGTGCCAACATCGGCGAGCCGCGCGCCGGGGGGCACCCGGTCCGCCAGAAACCGGAGGCGCGGCGTCAGTTCCAAGTCCCGCAAGACGATGTCACTCCGGCTTCTTGTTGGCCTCTTCGTTCACCAGGGCCAGCAGCTTCTCCACATCGATGCCGTGAACCATGCAGGCCTCCTCTACGGTCTCCCCGCGGGAAGAAGGACAGCCCAGGCAGTGCATGCCAATGGACAGGAAAATAGGTGCGGTGTGAGGGGCGATATCCAAAATATCGCCGATAATGGTGTCTTTTGTGATTTCAATCATTTCTGGATTCCTCCATATTGAAAATTTTAACCAGTAACCAAGCCACCCCAGTATTTTTATATTTTGAAAAATAGTTCACCAGGAGACTCGGCTCCGTTATTATACTCTATTGTTTGCATGAATTCAATAGAAAATCCAATAAAAGCGGAAAAACGGCTCTGCGCTTTCGCACAGAGCCGTTTCGATCATCCAGCGTTAGGGCAAGAGACAAAACGAAAAATAACTTATCTCTGCTGCTCCCGCATCTTGGCGAAGCACTCGCTGCAATAGACCGGGCGATCAGAACGGGGCTCAAAGGGCACACGGGCCTCACCGCCGCAAGCAGCGCAGACAGCAGTGAAATACTCCCGGGGACCGCGAGCAGCGTTCTTACGAGCGTCACGGCAGGCCTTGCAGCGCTGAGGCTCGTTCTGGAAGCCGCGCTCCGCATAAAACTCCTGCTCACCAGCGGTGAACACGAACTCCTGCCCACACTCTTTGCACACTAAGGTCTTGTCTTCGTACATGATTTTACCCTCTCTTTGAAAAGAAAATTATATTGCGTTCAGCATCTGCTGAAATCGCCGGAAAGTAATTGCTGCGCCACCTTGCGTCGAATGCGCTGCACAGCGTTGTCCACAGATTTTAGGGGCTTATTCACCGCTTTTGCAATTTCCCTGCAAGAAAGACCGTCCAAATAGAACCCTAAAATTTTTGCTTCAAATTCGGACAACTGTTTCCGGACACCGGATAAGAGGGCTGCTGTGTGCTCCCTGTCGATCAGAAAATCTTCAGGATTGCGCTGCGCCAAATTACTGGTCCCAGAGGTGAGGGGATTGCTGTCGAAATAAAAATTGTCGAGCGAAACTGATTGATTGAGCGGCTGCTGTTTATCCCGCGCAGAAGCGCGGAGCACAGAATAAAGGCGGCTGCGGATACAAATCTCAGCGAACGTGCGGAAGGAGGCCTCTTTTCCGGCATCATATTCCCGGACAGCTTTAAGCAGGCCAACCATGCCCTCCTGAGTCATATCCTCACTGTCGCCGCCCGCCAGGAAAAACGGGCGTGCACAAGTACGGACCAAACGGTTATACCGCGTGACAAGAGTTTCCTCAGCCAAACGGTTCCCCGCCGCAGCCAAAATGCACAGGGCTTCATCGGACTGCTGCTCCAGCTCCGACACATCGTTTTCATAAGTATTGCGCATATTGCATTATACCCATCAGTTAAGGAAAATGTCAAGCAAATTATCAAAATAATCAAAAAAATTCCTTAATAATTTATTGATTTTATGAAACTAACCAGACAAACGTCCGTATTTAGGGAATTTTTTGTTTTCCTTCATCTTCCAAGAGATACCGGAGCATCCGCTCCGGGTTATCCAGAAACCGTTTCGTCAATTGATAGTGCTCCGTTTCCTGGTACTCCACCGCCCGAAGGCCCGCCTCGCTCAGCTCGTAAATCCTAGCGCCTGGGAACGCCATCAGAATCGGCGAATGGGTCGCCACGATGAACTGGGAGTCCGCCTTCACCAGCTGATCCATCTCCCCCATCAGCGTCAAAAGCCGGGAGGGCGACAGCGCCGCCTCCGGCTCGTCCAGCAGGTACAGCCCCTTTCCGCCAAAGCGGTTCTGGACCAGAGCCAGAAAACTCTCCCCGTGGGACTGGCAGTGAAGAGACACACCACCATAGCTATCGATCAGCCGGGGCGCTCTCGCGGGCGTCTTGTCCAGCTCATCGATATTAGTGGCCACGTTGTAAAAGCTCTCTGCCCGGAGGAAAAAACCGTCCTTTGGATATCGTTTTCTGGCAGGGGTCAGATACTCCCCCAGCTCCGAGTGCGTAGCACGGGTGGAAAAGCTGAAATTACGGGTGCCGCCCTCAGGATTGAAGCCGCAGGCCACGGCAACGCCCTCCAGCAAGGTGGACTTCCCAGTCCCGTTCTCCCCCACCAGGAAGGTGACGGGGCGGTCAAACGTCAGAACACCACCCTTCGTCAAATACTGAACCGGGCCCAGCCGCCGGAGCCAGCTCCCCTCTGTCAGCTCCCGCCGGAGGGTGACAGAAGTCAGATAAATTGCTGCCATACGTTTACTCCATGTATTGTATGAAAATCGTCAGGCAGTCATATTGGAGGGCCGATTCCGCACTGCGGGCCTGCCCCACCTCGTCCCTCCAGTTCTTCATGTCCTTCAGACGTGCCTGCATTACCTCATGCCGGTCGCCCCGGGTCTCCAGAGCCGCCAAAGCACCGTTGTGGTTGAGCTGATGACTGTACCCGTCCTCCTCCCGGTCAAAGGCCAGCATATCTGCGCAGAAGGGGTAGTCCAGGGCCGTTTCCAGAAGGGCCGCCGTGTCCATGCCTTCCAGCGCCTCTTGGGGAACCTGACAGGCCTCCCTGCGGGCTTCTGTGCTTTCCAAGTCCACCCAGTCCTGTGTTCCCGGTCGGACCGGGTATTCCCACGCACCTTCCACCTGGCTGGGATACACTGGTTCAACCATGGCGTCCAAATCCTCGGGCTTCAAAAGAAACCCCAGTCCTGCCAGCACAAAGAAAAACAGAACCAGCCATTTTTCTCGTTTCACAGCTCCCATCTCCTCTCAGCCGGCAAACAGGTACTTACAGGGTCAACTGTTCCATAGCAGCCTCCGGCGCCGCTCCGCCAGGAATGGGTTTGTGGAGGTGCTGATATGCTTTTTGAGTGACGCAGCGTCCTCTGGGAGTCCTGGTTAAAAAACCCAGCTGCATCAAATAGGGTTCGTATACATCCTCCAGCGTGACGGACTCCTCACCGATGGTAGCGGCCAGGGTTTCCAAGCCTACGGGACCTCCCCCATAGTTGTCAATGATGGCCGCCATCATCCGCCTATCCACCGGGTCCAGGCCCAAGTAATCGATCTCCAGAGCGCAGAGGGCCTGATCCGCCACATCCTTGGTAATCACGCCGTCAGCCCGTACCTGGGCAAAATCCCGAACCCGGCGGAGCATCCGATTGGCAATACGAGGTGTGCCACGGGACCGCCGGGCAACCTCATAAGCCCCCTCAGGTACAATGTCCACCTTCAATATCCCGGCGGATCGGGTGACAATCTTTGCCAATTCCTCCGGCGTGTAGAGCTCCAGCCGCAGCGTCACGCCGAAGCGGTCCCGCAAAGGGGCAGAAAGCTGTCCTGCCCGCGTTGTAGCTCCGATAAGGGTAAATCTTGGCAGGTCCAGCCGGATGGAGTTGGCAGAAGGTCCCTTCCCCACGATGATATCCAGCACATAGTCTTCCATTGCGGGATACAAAATCTCTTCCACAGAGCGGTTCAGCCGGTGAATTTCATCTACAAAGAGAATATCTCCTTCGTTCAAATTGGTCAGCAGCGCGGCCAGGTCTCCAGGTTTTTCAATAGCGGGACCAGAAGTAATGCGGATGTTGACTCCCATCTCCTGCGCAATGATTCCAGCTAATGTAGTTTTACCAAGGCCCGGCGGTCCATGGAGCAAAACATGATCCAAAGACTCTTCCCGCTTGCGGGCCGCCTCAATAAAAATAGAGAGATTTTCTTTGGCCTTTTCCTGTCCAATATATTCCCGAAGGGTCTTTGGCCGAAGGGAGCCCTCTTGAACATCTTCCTGAAGGAATGTTTTAGTCACAATAGGTTCCTCATAAATATCGTTCCCAAAGTCGATACTCAAACGCTCACATCCTTTTCCCGGGAAATGTCAAATGAATGATAATGCCGGCGGCGATGGAGAGCACCGCTATGCCCAGCAGAAGGCCTGCCACCGTCAGCCATAGCCGGCCCCGAATCTGATACCGTTTCTTCTTCTCTGGTTCCAGCTCCCATCCGTTCAGAAGGCGGCAGTATTTCACAAAGCGGAACATGGCGAAGGTGCTCCCTACAAACCCGATGACGATTAGCCTTGCTAAGCTTGATAAAATCATAGAGGCTTCTCCTTTTATCCAGTTTCCGTCACAGCTCTTCAGCCAGCTTCCGAACTTTGTCCAGAAAAGCTTCTTCCCCAAAGGTATTAAACTTGAAGAATATTCCCTGGCTGCCTCCGGCAACAATGGCGGAAAGGAACAGGCTGTTCTCCGTTCCCATCATAGTCGGCGTCAGGCTAAGCCGGTTGCCTCCTGCCACGCTGTAACGTTCGTATACCCGGACAGCACAGCGTACATTTCCAGAGGTATAGTCGCTGCCGTCTTCAAAACTGGCCATCGTACTGCCGTTGAGAATGCCATTATGAAACCATCTCAGGGCTGTGTCAAAATCCCCGCGGAATCTGCGCTCATACTTTGCTACTAAATCGGTGGTCCTTTCTGGGCGTTATCCACTGTCTTTTGAGAATACGCATGTGAAAAGTCCAAAGCAAAATATAAAGTTATTATACTTTACACATATTGAAGGCAAATAGTCTTATAGCTTTGCCATCCGTTTTAAGCTCTGCCGGACAATTTCCTCCAACGGCATATCCATATCAAGCCCTTTCAAAGCCACAGATACCTCCTGGCTGGAATAACCTAATACCGCAAGAGCCTGGGCCGCCTCTGTAGCCTTGTTTCCAAACAGAGCTGTTGGGGCACCCTTGCCGGCGGAAATGTCCAGACCGGCCGCAGTTTCCTTTGCCATTTTGTCCTTCAGTTCTAAAATGATGCGCTGGGCAATTTTCTTCCCTATTCCGGGCGCAGCTGTCAGCGTCTTTTCATCCCCGGTAACAATGGCCATAGCCAATGTCTCCGGCGTACCGGAGGACAGGATAGCCAATGCCGCTTTCGGTCCTACGCCTGAAACGCCGATGAGCAGTTTGAAACTGTTCAGTTCACTTTGGGTTGCAAATCCGTATAACTCAAAAAGATTCTCCGCAACATTCAAATAGGTATAGAGTTTTTTCCGCTGGCCTTTTTTCAAGGCGGTCAGGGTGTTGTTGGTTGTCTTACAGGCATATCCAACACCGCCGCAGTCGATCACCGCAAGGTATGGCATGATCTCTGCCACCGTGCCATCCAAATAGTAAAACATAAGGCTTCCGCTTTCCTCCGTTATATAGTCTCCGGCACGTTCCTAACTAGAGGCAGCCGCGATGTAAAGCTTCGGGCATGGCACAGGGCCAGGGCCAGGGCATCGGCGGCATCGTCGGGCCTGGGTACTGTTTTCAGCTTCAAAAGTCTTCGGGTCATGTCCATCACCTGTCGTTTCTCGGCTTTTCCATAGCCGGTCACAGCAAGCTTAACCTGAGACGGAGTGTATTCATATAAAGGAATGCCGCACTTTTCGGCGGCGTAAAGGAGAACGCCCCGGCCATGGGCCACAGCAATGCCGGTGGTAATGTTCGTGTTGAAAAACAGTTCCTCGATGGAGATAACCTCAGGCTTCAATTGCCCGATCAGGTCTTCCATATCAGTGCCAATTTGATAGAGCCTCCGGCTCAAAGGCAGACCCGCCGGAGTGGTAATAGCCCCATATGTCACCATATGCGTCTGTCCCCGCTCCGCTTCCACCAAACCAAAGCCAATAGTGGCAAAGCCGGGATCAATTCCCAGTATCCGCATAGGTATGCCCCTTTCGCCTTGCATTCTTAGCTAGTATAGCAAATTTGGTCGAGATACGCAACAGAAAAAGCTCTCCTCATTCTAAAAAGTAAAAAAGAAAAACAGGCGCCGCCAAACCAGCGGCACCCGTTCAATGTACTTTTATGCCCGCGGATGGGCTTTTTGGTATACGTCTTTCAAATGGCCTTTTACCACATGGGTATAAATCTGAGTAGAGGAAATATCTGCGTGACCCAGCATTTCCTGAATAGAACGGAGATCCGCCCCATTCTCCAACAAATGCACTGCAAATGAATGCCGCAAGGTATGAGGCGTAATTTCTTTCTCAATCCCCGCTTTTTCTTGATAGTATTTTATAATTTTCCAAAATCCCTGGCGGCTCATTCGTTCTCCATTCATATTCACAAAAAGAGCTGTTTCTTCCGCGTCTGATACTAATTGAGGACGAACTCTCCACACATAGTCTTGAAGAGCCTTTACCGCCGTGCGGTACAAGGGAATAATTCGCTCCTTGCCTTTGCTGGAGCAGCGGATAAAACCAGCAGCTAAATTCAGGTCCGCCAAATCCAAAGTAGTCAGTTCGCTGACACGTATTCCGGTCGCGTATAAAAGCTCCAGCATAGCGTGATCCCGGAAACCTTTGGCATCTACACATTGAGGCTGCTCCAAAAAAAGCTCTACTTCTTTGGAAGTCAAAATTTCAGGATATTTCCGCTCCACTTTGGCCGCGACAACACCTTTGGCCGGGTTGCATTTCACCTTGCCGGAAAAGAGCTGGAAATTGTAGAAGGATTTTACAGAAGCCAAAAAGCGGGTAACAGAAGCCGCGGACTTGCCCCGGCTTAGCATCCAATCCATGTAGGACTGAACAGTTTCACTGGTGGCCTCCAGGAGATCAGGTCCTCGAACTTCTAAATACTCTGCAAATTGCGTTATATCCCGCAGATAAGAGGCAACTGTATTTTGGGATGCATGTTTCTCTCTGACCAGATACTCACCATAGCATACAATCTCGTCCGTTTCGATCCCTTCTCTCTTTGCCGGCCCCTTTCATCAAAGCAAAGGGCCGGATTCTCACTCAGGCAAGCAGTTGTTCTAAAATCTGCCGCAAAAACCAAGGAGTCAGCATCAATTCAGAACACATCCCCACCAGCAGAGCCCCAGAAATTACCGCTAATCGGCTCCACCATTCCCGGCTGTATATCACTGCGGCTGACCGCCTTCCTCTTCCTATAGAGAAAGATGCCAAGGCCATGGAATGTTCAAAGGAAGGGACCGCCAGCAAAAAATAACAAGGTAGCGTTACCGCACAGCGAAGACCAAATACCGCCAACGCCAAAAGCACCCCATCCGGCCCAAAAGCCGCAGCAAAACAGCAGACCGAAAAAGACAGAAAGAAGCCAAAAGCCCCAGTCACAAATGGAAGCAGTAAGATTCCAATAGAAGCGAACCCTAGCAAGCATGCCGCCAATGGATAGCGAAAATATAGTATTAACGCTGAGAACACTGCCTGAGGCGACAGCTCTCTACTTTCTATCTTTAGGAAATCTGTCAGATAGAGGACCAGTTCATCTCCTGCTGCGTCGGGAACATGATTGGAAAAGACCTGTCCTAAAATTATGCCGGCGAAAAAAAACAGCGCCAGAAATAACAGACGAACGAGCGGCTGTCTCCACTCCATCATCTCCCGTCTCTTCCAGTTCAAACCGCCTCACCTCATCGCATCCTATGAATGGCAAGAACGGTTTATACATATTTGCGGGAAAGGAATATAATCCGACAGCCGGATAAGAAAACGCCCTCCTGTCTATGGGACATGGAAGAAGGCGTGTAACCACATAAATTTTGATTGCTTAATTAATATAGCCTATTTTTTTATTTTTCGCAAGATGTTTCCGCTAAAAATAACTTTTTTGGGATTTATGACAAAATATTATGTAAATAATATTATGTAAACAAAAGGACGCGATGGAACAAACCTCCGAATATGCTGGAGCGCCGTCCATATTTGGGGGGCGGCGCTTTCAGTATATCCCATATCTTTGGTCTTCTCCTTTTCCCTCTTTATATGGTGTTGGTTCGAAGATATTGGTGTATAATTTCAGAGAAAACAAAAATTTTGTGCAATCCAACAATAAGACAGATTCATTTTACTTTCTTCGACGCTTTCTCTTATGCCCGGCCGCTCCAGCCAACAGCCCTCCAGCCAAACCACATAACAGCAGAATACCCCCATGTCCCAGCCAGTCGATTCCTTCCCAGAAGCTTAGTCCTGCCAGAACCAGCATTGACAAAAAAATCACCGCTGTCAGGACTCCTCCGCTTCGCCAAAATGTCAGGCGCACCGTCAGTAATCCACCTCCCAGAGCAGCCAAACCGCATAGAACAGCGACTGCCGGAAAGCTCCCTCCTTCTGACAGGATTCCTTTTACCATCAGCAGTGTTAAAAGCAGCAGCCCTAACAAATATATGCCCAGAGACAATAGACTTCCTGCCAAAAATCCCTGCCACATCTCCAGCTTTTTTCGTCCCTTTGCCATAAAAAATCCTCCCTCAAAACATGCTCTTGAAAGAAGCATATTCCTTGGGAGGGTGCTTTTATGCTTTAGGATCGGACAAAACCAGAATCCTTTTCGATGTTATCAGAGTTCCGGAGAGTGTTTTTCCTTCTTCTCCTCTTCCTTTTTCTCCTCAGGCTGCTCGGAACTCTGGACACCCACAGAGCTGACAGCCCATTTTGCCAGCTCCATCCGAACCCGGTCATCGCTGGTCTCAATGATGATTGTATCTTTGCCGACAGAAACAATCCTGCCAATAATGCCACCAATAGAGGTGATAATATCGCCTTTCTTCAGACTATCCCGCATTTCTTGGGCTTTTTTCTTTCGCTTGTTCTCCGGCCGGATCATCAGGAAATACATGATCGCAACCATGACAATCAGCATAATAATCGTATAATCCATTGATAGTTTCCTTTCTTTCGTGTGATTAGAATGTATTTATTATATCAGATAGTAAGGGTTTTGCAAGCCTTTTCTTTTTAGGATTTCCTCTTCCTTCCATAAAAGCCAGAAAATGGTGGACAAGCATATTCTCTGCTGATATAATGAAACTCAAATTTGATTTTTGAGGTGCCCCATGATTTCATTCATACTAAGGCCTTGGCAGCCGTCGGATGCGGAAGCCATCGCGGAGGCGGCTAATAATGTAAAGATCGCCGCAAATCTGCGGAACATCTTTCCTTCTCCCTACACACTTGCGGACGCGAAATGGTACGTCAATGACTGCATCCTTAAAGGTGAGGCACGGCAGCTTGCCAAAGCAATTATTATAGAAGGAAAAGCCGCCGGCAGTATCAGCATTTTTGTAAAGGACGACGTGTATGAAAAATCCGCTGAACTGGGTTACTGGCTGTCGGAGAATTATTGGGGCAAAGGGGTCATGACAGCGGCAGTCCGGCAAATCTGCCAGGAGGCTTTTAACACCTTTGATATTCTCCGCATTTTTGCGGAGCCCTTTGCTGATAACAAAGGTTCTCGGCGGGTGCTGGAAAAAGC
Source organism: uncultured Oscillibacter sp. (assembly GCA_910576845.1). Taxonomy (GTDB): domain Bacteria; phylum Bacillota; class Clostridia; order Oscillospirales; family Oscillospiraceae; genus Oscillibacter. The sequence goes on along the minus strand of CAJTJA010000025.1, from coordinate 15,805 downwards.
CGGCTTCACTTATGAAGGGACCATGCGGAATGGCATTTTTAAAAATGGAAATGTCTGTTCTTACTGCATGTACTCTCTTCTGCGGGAAGAATTGCAGGAACTGTAAGCAGCTCCTGTTTCTCACCTTCACAGCGGCGGCGCATACACTGGATTGAAAGGACTTTGTTCTTTCGCCAGCTACTTATTAGGAGGTATTGCAATGCCCGAAAAAGTCATGCCCGGTCCTGTGGAGGATCTCAGCGGCATCCGAGAGGCGGTTTGCATCCATACCAGGAAAATCTATGATTCCTGCCGAGATAAAGACTGCATCGAAGATCTGCGCTTTTACCCAAAGCTTCAGTATGTGGATGTTATCAACCGAGCTCTGTCCGTCAAAGGCGGCAGCGCTAAGCTGTTGTATGTGTACGTTGATGTAGAGCCCGTCAGCTTCAACCGCGGTTTTTACACCGTTGACATGCGGTTCTTTTACTCCGTTACGCTCCAGGCCTATCTGAGCTGCCCCGCCCCCGTTGCCGTGGAAGGCTTGTGCGTATTCGACAAACGGGCTATTCTGTTCGGCAGTGAGGGAAACGCCAAGATTTTCTCCTCTGAGCTTCGCACCGGCGAACCGGATTTACAGCTGATGAGCCGTTCTAATCTTCCCGTCGCTGTCGTTGAAGCGGTAGACCCCATTGTCCTGGATGCCCGTATTATGGACTGTTGCGGCAAGCGAGATTGTGACTGCGACCTCTGCGAAGTTCCCTCTTTCGTCAACAACTGCTTTGATGGAGAACTCTCCAGTGGAGATGACAGCCGCCGTATTTACGTCACCCTTGGTCAATTTTCTATTGTTCGCCTGGAGCGGGATTCCCAGCTCTTGGTGCCTGTTTATGATTACTGTATGCCAGACAAGGAGTGTGCCTGCGGCAACGGGAATGAAGATCCCTGCGGCATTTTCCGAAACATTTCGTTCCCCGTGGGTGAGTTCTTCCCGCCCAACACGGTTCGGATGCCGGAGAACTACGAGGAATGTTGCTGCGCTTGCCGCAAATAAGCGGCTCTTAAAGAATTTTTTGGAGTTCTCTCAATTTGTTTCCCTATAAAATGCACCTGCATCATTTTTCTGTTCGGAAGTCCATACGGTGCTACTGCCGATTTCAGAGCGAAAAAAGAGGGCCTTGGCCCTCTTTTTTCATCATCATTTTATAAAAGCCCTGTGGAACACCTTTTTGCCTTTCTTAATGATAATACCTTCTTTCAGGAAATCCGCCTGATCAAAGGATGCGGCAATATCCGTTACTTTTTGGTCATTCACCATCATACCACCCTGCTGAATCAGCCGCCGGGCCTCTCCGTTGGAGGGGCAAAGGCCGCAGGCAACCAAAAGCGCGATGGCTCCAATTTTCCCGTCCTCGAATTTGCCGGCAGGCAGCTCTGTGGAAGGCATATGCTCCGCAGAGCCGCCGCCCGCAAAGAGGCCCCGGGCAGTCTCCTGGGCCTTTTCGGCCTCCTCTTTTCCATGGACCAGCTTCGTCAGCTCATAGGCCAAAATCTCCTTGGCCCGGTTCAGCTGGCTCCCCTCCCACTTGTCCATGGCGTCGATCTCTTCCAGGGGCAGGAATGTCAGCATGCGGATGCATTTCAGAACATCCGCATCTCCAACATTCCGCCAGTACTGGTAGAACTCGAAGGGCGTTGTTTTGTTGGGGTCCAGCCACACTGCGCCCTTGGCGGTTTTGCCCATCTTTTTGCCCTCGGAATTCATCAGCAGGGTGATGGTCATGGCGTACGCGTCCTTGCCAAGCTTTCGGCGGATCAGTTCCGTGCCGCCCAGCATGTTGCTCCACTGGTCATCACCCCCAAACTGCATGTTACAGCCCAGGGTCTGGAACATGTGGTAGAAATCGTAGGACTGCATAATCATATAGTTGAATTCCAGGAAGCTGAGACCCTTCTCCATCCGCTGTTTATAACACTCCGCCCGCAGCATGTTGTTCACAGAGAAACAGGCCCCCACCTCCCGCAGAAGCTCGATATAGTTCAGCTTCATGAGCCACCCGGCATTATTTACCATAATTGCCTTATCCGGGCCGAATTCAATAAAACGCTCCATCTGCTTTTTGAAGCAGTCGCAGTTGTGCTGGATAGTCTCTGTAGTCATCATCTGGCGCATATCTGTTCGGCCGGAAGGGTCACCCACCATGCCAGTGCCGCCGCCAATCAGGGCAATAGGCCGGTTTCCCGCCATTTGCAGACGCTTCATCAAACACAGCGCCATGAAATGCCCCACATGGAGACTGTCTGCGGTAGGGTCAAAGCCAATGTAGAACACGGCCTTTCCATTGTTCACCAGCTCCCGAATTTCTTCCTCGTCTGTGACCTGGGCAATCAATCCCCGGGCTTTCAGCTCTTCGTAAATCTGCATGTTACCTTCTCCTTCAGTTATAATTCCCCGGAGGGAACGAAAAAACGCCCCGTCCCGGTGGGGACAGAGGGCGAAATGCTTCGCGGTACCACCTCTGATTCACCGCCCTCTCACGAAAGCGGCCTCATGTCGTGCCATCACACGACCGCGCAGTAACGGGCGCACCCGGCACGCGCCTACTGGAAAGGATATTCCTCCGTTCGGGCGTCAGCTCCAAGGGGTATTCGCCGTCCGCCTCCCTCCCCCTTCCACCAAACCGGGGATTCTCTTTGCGGAGAACATAACGGGTACTGGTCCTCTTCTTCACTGTGAGTGGTATTGTAGCAAACATAGGCGTGATTGTCAACACAAACCCATAGATATCGCTTTCCAGGACCGTGCTGCCTGGTTGCAGCTTCAGTAATTTCCACAAAATTATTGATGTGGTAAAAGCCCTGGAGGAAATCGAAAGCTCTCTCCGGCAAATGCTCCTGCTGGCAGAGCTGTCTGCCAGTGATATCGACGTGGACCATTCCAGTCTCCAAGCGGTTTTGGAACGCCTGCGAAACAAAATCAACCGGCTTGCAGACCAACTTTGAATAACAGCAGACCCGCCGCCGCGGGTCTGCTGTTTGATATATTTATGGTCAATCCAACGGCTTCATCGTGGGGAACAAAATAACGTCCCGAATAGTATCAGCCCCGGTCAGCAGCATGACCACACGGTCCACACCGATACCCATTCCTCCGGTAGGAGGCATTCCATATTCCAAGGCATTGAGAAAATCTTCATCCAGCATTTCGGTCTCGTCATCTCCCCGGTCCCGGAGTTCAGCCTGCTTTTCAAAGCGCCGCCGCTGGTCAATGGGGTCGTTCAGCTCGGAATAAGCATTGGCAAGCTCACTGCGGCAGATAAACAGCTCAAAGCGCTCTGTCAGCCTGGGATCAACAGGGCTCCGTTTTGTCAGAGGAGAAACCTCCACCGGATACATGGTAATAAACGTGGGCTGGATCAACCGTTCCTCCACCTTCTGGTCAAAGCAGGCATACAGTGCATTGCCCCATGTCTTATCCGCCGTGTCCGCCAGTTCAACACCAATGCTTCCGGCAGCGGCTACAGCCTCTTCATCATCGGAGATTGCAGTAAAATCTATCCCCGCATATTCCTTCACAGCATCTACCATGGTCAGCCGGCGCCAGCCTGGAGTCAGGTCTACCTGTTCTCCCAGCCATTCCACCTGATAATTTCCAAAAATTTCATTGGCCGCACCGGAAATAATTCCCTCCGCCACATCCATCATACCATGAAAATCAGTATACGCCTGGTACAGCTCTACAGTGGTAAACTCCGGGTTGTGCTTAGGGTCCATTCCTTCGTTACGGAAGATACGTCCAATCTCATACACCCGGTCCATGCCGCCTACAATCAACCGCTTCAGCGGCAGTTCCGTAGCAATACGCATATACATATCAATGTTCAGTGTATTGTGATGAGTTACAAAAGGCCGGGCAGCCGCACCGCCCGCCAGCGTATTCAAAACCGGAGTTTCTACCTCAATGTATCCCCGCTCATCCAAGTAACGGCGCATATATTGGATAAACCGGGAGCGGATAAGAAAGTTTTTTTTCACGTCTGGATTTACCATCAAATCCACATACCGCTGGCGATAACGCAGTTCCTTATCCTGAAGACCATGAAATTTCTCTGGCAGCGGCAGCAAGGATTTGCACAACAGAGTAATATTTTTGGCACGAACGCTCATCTCTCCTCTCTGGGTACGGAAAACTTCGCCGTCCACGCCAACAATATCACCAATATCAAACTTCTTAAACTTCTTATAGACCGTCTCATCCATCTCATCCTGCCGGGCATAGAGCTGAATGCGGCCGTCCCGGTCCTGGAGATCACAGAAACTGACCTTACCCATGCCCCGCTTGCTCATGAGGCGGCCCGCCACTTTAACGGATCTGCCCTCCATCTCATCAAAGTGATCTTTGATCTGCTGGGACGTAGCATCCCAGTCAAAACGGGTCAACTGAAAAGGATCTTCTCCTGCTGCCTGAAGCTCTGCCAACTTCTCGCGGCGAATCCGGGTCTGCTGGCTAAGGTCCTGTTCAGGCTGCTGGTTTTTCATTTGTTCAGCCATGCTCTCTCTCCTTATCGTTTGTATACACTTGATTTGAAGACTCCTTTTCCCGCTCCGCCGCCTGACTGACCGCCAGATTACCACAGCGCACAAGGCACGCCTGGTTTGCCCCGTCCTTCTCAAATATGCAGAACGGAAGGGCAGGAGCTCTATTCTTATGAGAAAAGGGATTCAACGCTCAATTTTCAGCACAGTATAATTGATATTGCCCCTTGGCGCCTCCACAGTAACAGTATCTCCCTCTTTAGCACCAATCAGAGCCTTGCCAAAAGGCGACTCCTCCGAAATAATCCCGTGCATAGGATCGGATTCTTGAGAACCTACAATGGAGTAAGGCGGCAGAGCTTTTCCATCAGTCCCGGAGACAGTCACTTTACAGCCGATAGCCACCACATCCGTGTTGCTGCTCTCGTCAACAATTACGATATGCTGGATAATCTCCTCCAGCTCAGCAATGCGGGAATACAGCTTTCCCTGTTCATTTTTCGCCTCATCATACTCACTGTTTTCACTGAGATCGCCGAATCCCCGGGCAACTTTAATCTGCTCCGCCACCTCGTCAGAGCGGGTGGTTTTCAAATAATTCAGTTCTTCCTGCAATTCCCTGGCGCGGGCTGCGCTCATTTTATACTCTTTTTCCATCTTGGGCAATTCCTTTCTTCTTTCAAGTGATATCCTTCGCACAGGGGAAGCATTCTCCTGGCCCAATTTTACAAAATAGTATTATATAGAACGGTCCTCGGAATGTCAAGTCTCCCGTTGACGTGTTATACCCAAAACAATCTGCTCTCTTCGAAGAGCGCCGGCCTCTCGAAGAGCAGCCAAAAGCTGTCCCCGATTGACTCCTTTCGGTACTTCCTCTTCCAATTTTGGTGGCAGCGTCAAAGGCGGCAACACTTGCTTTTCATCGTACAGGCGCAGAACCACCGGATTATTCAGAGACAGATTCGTCCGCTGAGCAAAAAGAATCAGTGCCTCTGCCCCTTCCAATTGGTCCTGGTCTGGGCCAAGCAGCAGCGATACGCCATATTCCCGGCGAAGCTGCCGGCAGAATTCCTCTCCTCCATAGGGCAAATCCAACAATACATAACGATGCCTCAGCGTCAGCTCTGTCACTGTTCGGACCACCTCCCCTGTCAGAGCTTCCGCTGCAACGGCAACACGAGCTCCTGGCACTGGCTGGCCACACTCCAAAAGTCCCGACCGTACCCAATCTGCCGCAATGGACCGCCGAAGCGCCAAGGTAGATACGGACCGCAGTCCGCACTTCTCAAGCTGCTCCTGAAAGGGAAAATCCTCCGGCAGTATGACTTGAGTCACCCCCCGTTTTCGCAGCCGTTTTCCAGTTGTCAGTACCCGGCGGCAAAGAACCGCCGAATATCGGCTCTTTACAATCTCCCCCTGCAAAAAACGCATTCGAAGAATAACTCGTTCCTCCATATGTACACTTTTCTGCCCACGTTTGGGCTCCGCCCATGTTATCAAACCAACCATATAAAAACTACCTCCCGCCCCATGATATGGGACGGGAGGCTGAAATATGTTCCGTTAATCGCTGAGGGTGTAGCCGCTCAGATAGCCCTTTTTCGGAGCCGCCCCATCGTTCAGGGGATTGATAATCGTATTGTTTTCCTTGATTTCAAAATGGAGGTGGGGGCCGGTGGAGTTCCCGGTGGAACCAGTAATCCCTAAAACATCACCCTGGTTCACATACTGGCCAACACTGACCTTTCGGCTGCTCATATGCGCATAAAGCGTAGTATTGCCGCTTCCGTGGGAGACGACCACATAGTTTCCGTAAGACTTGGAATATTCAGAAATAATGACTGTTCCTGCCTTAGCGGCATAAATACTGCTGTTATAGCCCACCCGGCCAATATCAGTCCCTTTGTGATTCGTAGAGCCAATACCGCCGGGAGACGCCCGTCCTCCTACTGTAGACGTAATGTAATGGCTGTTGGTAGGCCAGATATACCCACCAGGATTGGATGTAGGACCAGACTGACCCAAAGCGGCCAGGCGGGCCGCTTCCTCCTCTGCCAGCTTTCGATTCAATTCTTTAATCCTGGCCTGAACCTCCTCTTCCTCATCCGAGAGGTCATCCAGCGCATCCTCCTGCTCCTGCTTCTGCTGACGGAGCTTAGCTACCAATGCATTGGCCTCGTCCCGCCGGGAATCCAAATCCCGTTTTTTCTCCTCCAGTTGAACTTTGGCCTCTTCCGAGGCATTTTTCTGCCCTTCCAGCTCCGATTTTTTTTCGGCAGTGACCGCCTGAAGGGTCTTCAAATCGTCAATAACCCGCTGATCATATTCCATGATCTCATTAATCACATCCAGCCGGCCCAAAAGGTCTGAAAAGCTGTTGGCCCGAAACAAAACAGACCAATACTCTACCTTACCTTGTTCCTCCATCGCCCGTACCCGTTTGCAGAAAAGCTCATACTGGTCTGCTTCCCTTGCCTCGGCATCCGCAAGCTCCGCTGCCGTTTGTGTAATCAATATTTCATATTTGCTGATTTCTTCTTCTTTATTGGCAATTTCCTCTTCTGTCAAACTGATTTGTCCATCCAGCAAACGCTTTCTCTCCAACGTGTTGCTGATATCAGCAGAAAGTTTATCCAGCTGGGCCTGTATATCCTTTTTTTCCTGAGCCAAGCCCTTTGCGTCATCCTTCAGCGCGTCAATGTCAGCCTGAGTCACTGCCGCAGCGGGAGGCATCTCTACCAGTGCCAAGCACAGCACCAGAATCAAGAGCGGCAAGGCACGGAGGAACCGTTTACAGTTTTTCTTCATGCCAACCTCCTCTAAACCTGCAAATATTTCCGAATTGCAGAGAGGCTGCCTCCAACGCCAATAAAGATGCCCGCTGCCGCGAAAGAACCCGCCACCGGAATCCACAGCTCCCGGAATGGGATCACATCAATAAGCTGCATGGCATCGCTGGTGCTGACTCCCTGGGCCACAGCCTCATAAAGCCCCCACTCCATCAGAAAAGCCACAGAAGCCCCAAGAAAGCCCATCAAAAATCCTTCATAGACAAAGGGCCAGCGGATAAAACCGTTGGTGGCCCCCACCATCCGCATAATGGCGATTTCTTCCCGCCGGTCAAAAGTGGTAAGGCGGATGGTATTGGAAATAATAAATACAGACACCACGAACAAAATCGCGATCAAGGCTACGCATACTACCGTAGCCACGTTTCGGATGGTAATAAAGCCCCCTGCCACATCTTCGGCGGCATTGACATAGGCAATGCCGTCCACCGCATCTACTGCCTCCTTCGTCCGGGAAATAAGCTCCAGGTCGGTAATCTTAATGGAAAAGCGATCTCTTAAAATATTAGGATCCAGGTCCCGGAACATCTCCTCATCAGGATACTGCTCCACGAAGCGCTCCATAGCCTGCTGGCGGCTGATAAAGGCCACGGTGTCCACATTGGGGATAGCTTCCAGCTTTTTCTGGAGGGATGAGGCATCCGGACAATCCTCCTCTACGAAAGCAAGCATTTCATTTTCCCGCTCCAGGTCCTTTAAAAGTCCGTTGGCGTTCACTGCCACCAGAGTAAAAGTGCCCATAATGAGAAGACAGGCCACAGTGATGCCAATTGCGGCAAAGCTCATGAAACCATGACTGAACATGTTGGAAAACCCTTCATGGACAAAATATCCGAAATTGTGCTTACCCATGAATATGTCCTCCCACATAGCCGCCAACGCTGTCGTTGATTACCCGGCCGGAATCAATGGTAACTACTCGCTTGCCAAAGCGGTCTACCAGGTCTTTCTCATGGGTTACCACCACCATAGTCGTACCCAGTTCGTTAATTTTCACCAGCAGATCCATCAGCTCTAAGGACCGCTCCGGGTCCAGATTACCGGTAGGCTCATCAGCAATAATGGTAGATGGGTTGTTGACCAGTGCCCTGGCAATGGCCACTCGCTGCTGCTCTCCGCCGGAAAGTTCGTCAGGATAGCTGTATGTCTTCTGCTCTAAGCCCACCAGCTCGAGCACATAGGGAATTCGCTGACGGCTCTCCTTTGCAGAAGCTCCCACCGCCCGCATCACAAATGCCAGGTTGTCGTAAACCGTCTTTTTTTCAATCAAACGGAAGTCTTGAAATATAACCCCCAACGTCCGGCGCATAAGGGGGACCTGCCGCTCAGAGATATTGCGAGTGGAAAAGCCGTTGACCCGGACCCGGCCTGCACTGGGATTCACCTCGCCGGTCAGCAGCTTAATAATAGTGGACTTTCCGGAGCCGGAAGGCCCTACTAAAAAGACGAACTCGCCCGGGGCAATTCTCATGGAAATGCCCCTGACAGCCTTTGTCCCATTATCATATTCCATTTCCACATCTTTCAGTTCAATGATGGCGCTTTCTGATTCTACCATATGGGCACCTCCAATTGGTGTCGAAAAACAAAACCTGCCTTTAGCGGTCGACATAATTCGGATGTTATTGTAGCATAAACGACGGTTTTCGTCAATGCGGAGCTCAGTAATTTCGTCAGTCAATAATACGGCCTACAGGCTTTAAAGCTCATATTCATAAAATATCCAACACACTTGAGAAATACTTCCCCCGGTAATGAGCAGATGTGCCATATATCTCCTAAGTTATGCGGCCGGCTTCATTTAATCCTCTCTTAACGCCCCGCAAACCATACAAAATTTTCTTTTTTATGGCATCCATACCCCAGCGGTACACAAGAAAACGGCGGACAAACGTCCGCCGCCCTCAGCCTTAAGAATCAATTCCCCGGGAAGTCAAATATTTCTTGACCATCAGCGCCACCTTAAAGGTGATGGCATCGTCAAACTCCCGCAGATCCAGGCCTGTCAGCTTTTTGATTTTTTCAAGCCGGTAAACCAAGGTATTCCGGTGAACAAAAAGCTTTCGGGCTGTCTCAGAAACATTCAGATTGTTCTCAAAGAAACGGTGGATCGTAAACAGGGTCTCTTTATCCAGCGCATCAATGGGATTCTTTTTAAAGACCTCCTGAAGGAACATTTCACAAAGTGTAGTAGGCAGCTGGTAAATCAAACGGCCAATACCCAAATTTTCATAATTGATAATATACTTTTCCGTATCAAAGACTTTGCCTACGTCAATGGAAATCTGGGCTTCCTTATAGGACTTCGCCAAATCCCGCAGATGGGTAGCAATGGTTCCAATACCTACGACGACCGTACTCTCTGTGCCAGACCGAAGACTCTCTTCAATAGAGGCCGCAATTTTGTTCAGCTCCCGGAAGCCGGCCCCTTCAGGCATTTGGCGGACCAACACCACATCTCCATCACCAATGCTGAGCACAAAATCGTTTTGCCGATCCGGAAACATGGCCTGCACAACATCAGTAGGAACAGACTCCCCTTTCTTTAAGGCCCGGACCACAAAGACACCCCGGGCTACATCAGCAGTCACACGCAGCTCTTTTGCCCGCATATAAATGTCGCCCAGCATGATATTATCCGAGATAATATCTTTGATAAAAGACCCCCGGTCATGCTTTTCCTCATAATAAGCCTTAGCGGCATTTAAAGCCACTGTAGCCACGGAGCAAACTGCCCTGCTGACATCATTTTCACCAAAGGCAAAAGCAGCGTAGTCAAATTGATTTCCCCAGCCATTCAGAGCTTTAAAGGTTTTCCCATCAGAGGAAATCAATGCACCGGCGGCATTATTTACCACCGGAACATACTCTGTCCAGCGCTGTCCGATAAGGGAAAGTTCACTGCAAGCGATTACCACACCTTCCCCATCAATGACTCCTATTGTACGATCCGTATTCTCTTTCAACTGCAGCACTACATTTTGATAAATTCTTCCAGACATGACCGTCCTCCTCACCTAAAATACCGGGGAAGCATGCATGTAGTTCATAAAACATTTACATTATATCGTCAACTTCAACAAATTGCAAGATGTTTTTTCTTTTTTCACCAAAAAAGTAATTCTCTTTTTGGTAAGTATTCGAACTTTTTCTAAGAACTACACAAGAGCATGAAGTTCTGCAATCTCCTCCTCGGTTAAAAAGCGAAAAGAACCGCGGGAGAGGCTTTGATCCAAAAGCAACGTTCCCATTTGTATCCGCTCTAAATACAGTACCGGCTTCCCTCTGGCCTCCAGCATCCGCTTTACCTGGTGGAATTTTCCTTCCCTCAGGGTAACAAGAGCCTCGCTCTCCTCTCCTGACAAAAGAATCTCCAGTTTTGCCGGCTGGCAGTGAAGTCCGTCCCCTAAAACCAATCCTTCGGAAAAAGCCCGGCAATCCTCCTCCACCAACTGCCCTGCTGTCCGGGTATAATACACTTTGTCTACATGCCGTTTAGGAGACAGCAAGGCATGTGCCAAACCGCCTTCATTGGTCAGCAGCAACAGCCCCTCTGTGTCCTTATCCAAACGCCCTACAGGAAACAGTCCCTGCCTTCGAAGGTCCTGCGGCAGCAAATCCAAAACAGTTTCTCCTCCCCCATCCTCTGTGGCGGAGAGATATCCGGAAGGTTTGTTCAGCATAACCCAAGTATAACGGCGATAGTTCATCAACTCGCCGCCCACCGTAATTTTTACCGACTCTGGGTCAACCTTTGCCTCTGCTGCCCGGATGGCGACACCGTCCACCATCACCATCCCCTGGCGGGCCATATCTCGAACCTCCCGCCGGGACCACTTTCCCGTGGAGGCAATAATTTTATCCAGCCGCTGTTTTTCCATGTTGATTCTATTTTCCCTCCATCCAAAGAATTGCTTGTATTATTGTATCATATTTCTGAGAGAAAATGAATAAGGAACTGTCAGGAGGGATCAATATGTTGATTTGGACTGCAAAATTTTCCCGAAAGAAAGCCGTTGCCGCCGTTATAGTCATGGGCATCGTTATGGTAGCGCTGATTTTCCTGGTGGGCCAGGTCCCAGAAGAACCGGAAACACCTTTGCCAAAACTGACTACCAACGAGGAACGGGTCGCTTATCTTCAGTCTCTCGGCTGGATGGTGGAAACAGAACCAATTGAAACTCTGCAATTTCTGCTGCCCGCAAAGCTGGAAGAACCCTACCATTCCTATAATGAGCTTCAGCTCAAACAGGGATTTGATTTGAATGGCTGCTGCGGCAAACAGGTGGCCCGCTACACCTACGGCGTAACGAATTACCCGGAACAAGCCGAAGGTGTTCAGGCTAACCTTTACATTTGCGAAGATATTCCGGTCGCTGGGGATATTTGTTCTTCAGGTATAAATGGCTTTCAGCTTCCTCTGATCCACACAGAAGAGTAAGCAAAAAGGACTGCCGGTGAACGGCAGTCCTTTTTATAGAAAGAGAATTACTCAGCAATGTCAGTGACAGCGCCGGAACCAACGGTACGTCCGCCCTCGCGAATAGCGAAACGGAGCCCCTTCTCAATAGCAATGGGGGTGATCAGCTCAACAGACATCTCGACATTATCGCCGGGCATGCACATCTCTGTGCCCTCAGGCAGAGAAATGACGCCGGTAACGTCAGTGGTACGGAAATAGAACTGAGGACGATAGTTGTTGAAGAAGGGGGTATGACGGCCGCCCTCGTCCTTAGACAGGACATAAACCTGGCCCTTGAATTTGGTGTGGGGATTAATGGACTTGGGCTTCGCCAGAACCTGGCCGCGCTCAATGCCATTGCGGTCAATGCCGCGAAGCAGAACGCCGATGTTGTCGCCGGCCTCAGCAAAGTCCAGCAGCTTGTGGAACATCTCAATGCCGGTAACAACAGTCTTCTTGGTCTCCTCGGCGAGGCCGACAATCTCGACTTCCTCGCTGAGCTTCAGCTGGCCGCGCTCCACACGGCCAGTAGCGACGGTGCCGCGGCCGGAGATAGTGAACACATCCTCGACGGGCATGAGGAAGGGCAGAGAATCGTCGCGGGGAGGAGTGGGGATATACTCATCAACCGCATCCATGAGCTCCTTGATGCAGGCATACTCAGGGGCGCTGGGATCGGTAGAATCGGACACCAAAGCGTTCAGAGCGGAACCCTTGACGATGGGCAGATCATCGCCGGGGAACTCATAGGTGCTCAGCAGCTCGCGGACTTCCATCTCCACCAGCTCCAGCAGCTCCTCGTCGTCCACCTGGTCGCACTTGTTCAGGAACACCACGATGGCGGGCACGCCCACCTGGCGGGCCAGCAGGATGTGCTCACGGGTCTGAGCCATAGGACCGTCAGAGGCAGCGATGACCAGAATAGCACCATCCATCTGAGCAGCACCGGTAATCATGTTCTTGATATAGTCAGCATGGCCCGGGCAGTCAACGTGAGCATAGTGACGCTTCTCAGTCTCATACTCTACGTGGGCAGTGTTGATCGTGATGCCACGAGCTTTCTCCTCAGGAGCCTTGTCGATGTTGTCATAGGCCTCGAACTCAGCTTTGCCCTGATAGGACAGCCACTTAGTGATTGCAGCAGTCAGAGTGGTCTTGCCGTGGTCAACATGGCCAATAGTGCCAATGTTAACATGGGGTTTAGTTCTTTCAAATTTCTGCTTAGCCATTTGAAAATCCTCCTATAAATCTTCAATTGCGGTTAGACACTGCGAAAACGATAATCAGCAATATTTATTTTACAGTATTTTCTTTGGAAAATCAATCCCTTTTTCCCATTTTGGTCCAAGGCTTTTCCTTCCACAGAAAGAAAATCAGTTCGGCTTCGTCCGGGTCTCCACAATCTTTTCTGCGATACTCTTGGGAATCTCCTCATAGCTGTGAGGTTCCATAGAGTACTGACCACGTCCCTGGGTGCTGGAGCGAAGATCGGTGGCATAGCCAAACATATTGGCCAGAGGCACCAGCGCATCCACCTGCTGGGCGCCGGGACGAGCCTCCTGTCCCTGAATCTGTCCACGACGGGCGGTCAAATCGCCAATCACAGTGCCCAGATATTCATCGGGAACAATAACGGACACCTTCATAATAGGCTCCAGCAGAGTGGCTCCCGCCTTGCGGCAGGCCTCCTTGAAGGCCATAGAACCAGCAATCTTAAAAGCCATCTCAGAGGAGTCAACCTCATGATAGGAACCGTCGTACAAAGTAACCTTCACATCCACTACAGGGAAACCAGCCATAACGCCCGCGTTCATAGCTCCCTGAATTCCCGCATCCACGGCGGGAATATACTCTTTGGGCACCGCACCGCCAACAATGGCATTGATAAATTCATAGCCCTTGCCGGACTCGTTGGGTTCCACGCGGATCTTGACATGGCCATACTGGCCTTTACCGCCGGACTGGCGGGCATATTTAGTGTCCTGCTCCACCGTCTTTTTGATGGTCTCCTTGTAAGCGACCTGAGGAGCACCGACATTGGCCTCCACCTTGTATTCCCGAAGCAGACGGTCCACGACGATTTCCAAATGGAGCTCACCCATTCCTGCGATGATGGTTTGGCCGGTCTCCTCGTCGGTATATGTCTTGAATGTGGGGTCCTCTTCCGCCAGCTTGATGAGTCCAATGGTCATCTTTTCCTGGCCAGCCTTGGTCTTGGGCTCAATGGCCACCCGGATAACAGGCTCAGGGAATTCCATGGATTCCAGAATAACGGGGTGCTTTTCGTCGCAGAGGGTATCTCCGGTAGTGGAGTTTTTTAGGCCGATTACGGCAGCGATGTCACCCGAGTAGACAGTCTCAATGTCCTCCCGGTGGTTGGCATGCATCTGGAGAATACGGCCAATGCGCTCCTTCTGCTTTTTTGTGGAGTTGAGCACTTGGGTGCCGGTGTTCAGCGTGCCGGAATAGACACGGATAAAGGACAGGCGGCCCACATAAGGATCAGTCGCAATCTTAAAGGCCAGAGCGGAAAAAGGCGCATCGTCAGTAGAGGGACGCTCCTCTTCCTCCTCGGTGTTGGGGTTAACGCCCTTAATGGCGGGAACATCGGTGGGACAGGGCATATAGTCCACTATGGCATCCAGCATCTTCTGCACACCTTTGTTTTTATAGGACGTACCGCAGGTGACTGGAACCATTTCATTGGCGATGGTAGCTTTACGGATGGCCGCCCGAATTTTCTCCTGGGAAACCTCTTGCCCATCCAAATACAGCTCAGCAATTTCATCGTCGAACATGGACACAGCGTCCATCAGTTTCTCACGGTACTCGTTTGCAATGTCCACCATATCCGCAGGAATCTCTTCCACGCGCATATCCTTGCCCAAATCATCATAATAGATGTCGGCGTCCATTTCCACCAGGTCGATGATGCCCTTGAATGTCTCCTCGCTTCCAATGGGAAGCTGGATAGGCACAGCGTTGCATTTCAGCCGTTCTTCCACCATATGGAGAACGTTATAGAAGTCCGCGCCCATAATGTCCATCTTGTTGACGTAAATCATCCGGGGAACCTTGTAGGTATCCGCCTGGCGCCAAACCGTCTCAGACTGGGGCTCCACGCCGCCCTTGGCGCACAGAACGGTCACAGAACCATCCAAAACGCGGAGGGAGCGCTCGACTTCCACAGTGAAATCCACGTGGCCCGGGGTGTCAATAATGTTGATACGCGTGGGCTTGAACTGGTTCTTGGAACCAGACCAGTAACAGGTTGTGGCGGCGGAGGTAATGGTGATACCGCGTTCCTGTTCTTGGGCCATCCAGTCCATGGTAGCGGTACCGTCATGCGTCTCGCCAATCTTATAGTTCACACCGGTATAAAACAAGATTCGTTCTGTAGTAGTAGTCTTGCCCGCGTCGATGTGCGCCATAATGCCGATGTTTCTGGTGTTTTCAAGCGATGTTTTTCTCGGCATACTCGATTTCTCCTAACTAGCTTACCAGCGGAAGTGCGCGAAAGCCTTATTGGCCTCGGCCTGCTTGTGCATGTCCTCACGCTTTTTCACAGCCGCGCCGGTATTGTTGGCGGCGTCCATGATTTCGCCGGCAAGGCGCTCCGCCATTGTGCGCTCACTCCGAGCGCGGGAATAGGTGGTCAGCCACCGCAGGCCCAGTGTGGTGCGCCGGGCGGGGCGGACCTCCATGGGGACCTGATAGTTAGCGCCGCCCACACGGCGGGCTTTGACTTCCAGGCTGGGCATAATGTTATCCATAGCCTGAGTGAACACTTCAACGGGGTCATTACCGGTCTTCTCCTTAATCTGGTCAAAGGCCGCGTAGACCACCTTCTGCGCCACACCCTTTTTGCCGTCCAGCATCACGTTGTTGACCAAACGGGTCACCAGCACGGAGCCGTACATGGGGTCGGGCAGAATTTCTCTCTTGGGAACATTACCTCTTCTGGGCACTATGCTTCCCT
>CAJTJA010000024.1 GCA_910576845.1 uncultured Oscillibacter sp. | reverse complement strand
TGAAAACTTGCGCAGGCTGTCAAAAAAGTATTTTTGACAGCCTGAGGCCCCGCCGGGAGGCGGGGCCTTTATTTTCGCTTAGGCGGGAACCTCTTCCTTTGTCACCAGCAGCTTGCTGTCCTCCACGGTCAGAGCGGCGGTGTCTCCCTCTTTCAAGGTGCCATCCAGCATCCGCTCGGCTACGGCGTCCTCCACCTTGTTCTGGATACAGCGCCGCAGGGGTCGGGCTCCGTACTTGGGGTCGTAGCCCTCCCGGACCAGCTCCGCCACCGCCTCGTCGGAGGCGCTCAGGTGCAGGCCCATGGCCTCCATCCGGGCGGACACCGTGTCCAGCATCCGGCGGGCTACCTCATGGATGTCCTCCTCCGTCAGGGCACGGAAGACGATGATGTCATCGATCCGGTTCAAAAACTCCGGCCGGAAGGTTTGGCGGAGCTCCGCCATGACGGTCTCCTTGGCCTGGAGGAACTTTTTCTCCCTGTCATCTGCGGGGGATTCGTCGTGGTTGAAGCCCAGACGGGTCCCGGCAGTGGTAAGGCTCTTGGCCCCGATGTTGCTCGTCATAACGATGACCGCATTTTTAAAGTCCACCGTCCGGCCCTGAGAGTCTGTGATCCGTCCGTCGTCCAGGATTTGCAGGAGAATATTCCACACATCCTCGTGGGCCTTTTCAATCTCGTCAAAAAGGACCACGGAATAGGGCTTCCGGCGGACCCGCTCGGTGAGCTGGCCGCCCTCCTCGTGCCCCACATAGCCCGGGGGAGAGCCGATCAGGCGGGACACTGTATGCCGCTCCATATATTCCGACATGTCGATGCGGATGATGGCTCCCTCGTCGCCGAACATGGCCTCTGCCAAGGATTTGCAGAGCTCTGTCTTCCCCACGCCCGTGGGGCCCAGGAAGAGGAAGGAGCCTGTGGGCCGTTTGGGGTCCTTCAAGCCCACCCGGCCCCGGCGGATAGCCCGGGCCACGGCCTGGACAGCCTCGTTCTGTCCTACCACCCGCTTGTGGAGAATGTCCTCCATGTGGAGCAGACGGGCGCCCTCGTCTTCCGTGAGGCGGGTGACAGGGATGCCTGTCCAGCCCGCTACTACAGCGGCAATGTCCTCCGCCGTGACGGGACGGTGCTGGCGGGGGCTTGCGCGGCGCTTCTCCCGCTCCTGCTCCACCTGATCCTGGTAGTTGCTCTCAATGTCCCGGAGCTGAGCGGCGGTCTCAAAGTCCTGGCGCTGCACAGCGGCCTCCTTATCCTTCGCCAGGGCGGCAATTTTTTCCTCCAGGGATTTCAGTTCCGGAGAAATCTCCTCCTGCTCCATACGGACTCTGGATGCGGCTTCATCCATGAGGTCAATGGCCTTGTCCGGAAGGAAGCGGTCGGAGATATATCGAGCGGAGAGGGTGACGGCGGCCTCCAGCGCCTCGTCGGTGAGCTGGAGCTTGTGGTGTTCCTCGTACTTCTCCCGGAGACCCCGCAAAATTTCCAGGCTGGCCTCCTGACTGGGTTCTCCCACCTGGACGGGCTGGAAGCGGCGTTCCAAGGCGGCGTCCTTCTCAATATACTTTCGGTATTCGTTCAGGGTGGTTGCCCCGATGACACGAATTTCGCCCCGGCCCAGAGCGGGTTTAATGATGTTGGCCGCGTCCACGGCCCCCTCGGCGGAGCCCGCGCCCACGATGGTGTGGAGCTCGTCGATGAAGAGGATCACGTCCCCGGACTTTTTCACCTCGTCCAGGGCTTTTTTAATGCGCTCCTCAAATTCACCCCGGTACTTGGTCCCGGCTACCATGCCGGAGAGGTCCAGGGAGAGGATGCGCTTGTCCAAGAGATCGTCGGGCACATCGCCCATCACGATTTTCCGGGCCAGGCCCTCGGCGATAGCCGTTTTGCCTACGCCGGGTTCACCGATCAGGCAGGGGTTGTTCTTCGTCCGGCGGGAGAGAATCTGAATCACCCGCTGGATTTCCTCGTCCCGGCCTACCACGGGGTCCAGCTTGCCGTTCCGGGCATCAGCGGTCAGGTCCCGGGTGAACTCCCGGAGCGTTTTGCCATTGGATCCGCCGCCGGAGGAGGGGCTCTTGTCGTCCCGGGGAGAGGCGGGCTGGCGGCTCTGGGGACGCTGGTTCAGCTTTTGCATCAAGGCGGCGTAGAGGGGGCGCGCATCCACCCCGGCAGTGCGGAGAATCCGGACAGCCATATTGTTTCCCTCCCGCAGGAGGCCCGCCAGCAGATGCTCCGTGCCCACACAGGGACTGCCGCCCCGGACAGCGTCCTCTACGGCGATTTCTACCACCCGGCGGGCCCGTGGGGTCAGGCCCTGGGCGGGGTTGCCGCCGGGGAGGCCCGCCCCCACGCTGCGTTTGATGATTTGGACGATCATGTCGTCGGTAAGCCCGGATTCCAGAAGGACGTCGTGAGCCGCGCCCTGGTCCTCCCGGATAAGTCCCAAGAGCAGGTGTTCCGTGCCCACGTAGCCGTGGCCCAGCTCGCCGGCGGCCTCTTGGCTGAGACGGAGGGCTTCCTCTGCGCCGGGGCTGAATTTTTTCTCATTCATGTGTATGACACTTCCTTTCGTGAAGTACGGTTTTCGTTAGGTTTCCAGGGAGTGAATCTGGTCCCGGAGCTCTGCTGCCCGCTCAAAGTTCTCCTCGCTGACAGCCCTCTGCATCTCCATCCGCAGGGCGTTGAGCTGCCGGGTTTTGGCAATCTGGTCCTGTTCCGCCTGCTCCAGCAGGGCGTCCTGGGATTTTGGGGACTCCTGTTTCACCTCCGCCGGTGCGCCCAGGGCAGGCATGTCGGTGAAGAAATCGTCGAAGGGGTCCTCCAGCATACGGCTCATGCGGCCAAGCAGGGTGGGGTAGGGAGTGAAGAAGTCTTCAAACAAGCTGTTGCTAAAGAGGCTCCGCATCATCCTCTGGCTGTGGGCAGCAATTTTTTGGGTGTAGCCCAGCTTCTCGGCGCACTCGGAGCAGAGATGCTTTTCAGTAACATGCCCGTTGATATTGCTCTGGTAAACAAAGGCGACTTCATTTTTGCCACAATTCTCACATTTCATAATCAGTACCTCCTGTATATCACAAATGTTTTGGTTGACGTATTCAAATAAGACGGTTTTCTATTGTATGAGCTTTCTGGCTAGACATGAAGAATCAGAACATTTTTTAGGATATCCGCCCGGACATAATCCCGAAGGTTTCTGGGCACGCTGCCTAGCGCTTTATCTCCAACGGCGGCCAGAAGAGTGCGGGCCAGATTCTCCGGCAAGGCTCCGGCCTCTGCCAGATTGCCGAGGATGGCTCTGGAGGAGGGCAGGTCCACCTGATCGCCCAGGGAGTTGATGACATGCATCAGGAGTGTCTGCCGGTCTACTTGTACGCGGGTGATGCGGATATATCCATTGCCGCCCCGTCGGCTTTCCACAATGTAACCTCGCTCGGGAGAAAAACGGGTGGACATGACATAGTTGATCTGGCTGGGCACACAGTTGAAGCGCTGGGCCAGATCGCTGCGCTGGACTTCCAGCACACCATCCCCGGTTTCGTCCAGGCAGTCCTGAAGAAAGCTGGCAATTAAATCGGAAATCCCCATAGGCACACCTCATTTTTATTTATAATTTTACGCTTACTTGACTTTGACTATCTTTGATGTTTTGCGTACTGCCAGTATATCAGCTCTCAGGAAAAAGTCAAGAGGGATTTTTTGACTTTCTTTGACGTTTGTGGAAACAAATTGTGAACGGCAAAAATTTTCCGTTAGGCGTTTCACAAAGCTCTTGCTTTTTTTTCAGAGTATGCTACAATGATGATACTATTTTAATGGAGGTGCTTCCCATGGCCTATAAGATTACTTCTGCCTGCGTGAGCTGCGGCGCCTGCTCTGACGCCTGCCCCGCCGGTGCCATCAGCCAGGGCGATGATTCCTATGTCATCGACGCGGCCGCCTGCCTGGACTGCGGTTCTTGCAGCGACACCTGCCCCAACGGCGCTATTGTTCCCGAGGAGTAAGAGTTACATAAAAAGCCCGCAAGCAGCTGCTTGCGGGCTTTTTATGTGTCTCGCGCCGCCGCTCAGAGAGCGGCCGGCGGGCCGAGATATGAACTGGGTCCGCTTTTGCTAAAAAGATGCAGGAAATCTTTCTGGATTGTTTCTACGCCAAGAGCCGCCGCAAAGCGGTAGCTGCGTTCCGAAATGTGCCTGTGGGCGCGCCCTGCATACAAATCTCCTTCCTGACGGAAGGAGATTTATCTTTTCCGCTGAAGGAGCTTTCAGGTGCCTGAAAGGTCGAAATCCGGAGTATACTCCTCCCGGGCGGAGGTCCGCTCCTGGGTATAGCCGTCCATAATACCGCAGTTTTCCATATACTGCACAGCCGCCCGGTATTCTGCCCTTGTCACATGGCGGGCCAGATTCCCGGCGGCCCCGGGCTGAGGAGTGTATTGGCTCATTAGAGAGAAGAGCACGTCCCCAGGGCGGAAGGTTCCGGACACCCAGTCGATGACGTGGCGGGTGTTTTCTAATTCTCCCGGGAGAAGGAGATGCCGGATCAGCACACCGGATTTCAAGAGTCCGTTTTCCATGTGGTAGGGGCCGGTTTGGCGGAACATTTCCAAAATGGCGGGGGCGGCATAGTCAAAGTAGTCCGGCGCGGCGGAATATTTCCCGGCAGGACCAGGCAGGGCGTATTTCAAGTCCGGCAGGTAAACCTGAACCTTGTGTTCCAACTGCTGCAAAGTAAAAACATTTTCGTAGCCTCCGCAGTTCCACACCACCGGAACAGGCCAGGACTTCTCCCCCAGGGCCTCTAAAACGGCGGGGATGAAGTGGGTGGGGGTCACCAGGTCCAGGCAGGCTGCGCCATGAGCGACGAGTTCTTGGAAAATCCCCCGGAGACGGGCGGCGGAGACGGGCTTTCCCGTGCCGCCCTGAGAAATGGATTTGTTCTGACAGTAGGTACAGCGAAGATTGCAGCCGGAGAAGAAGACGGCTCCCGCCCCGTGTTCCCCCACGAGGCAGGGTTCTTCCCACTGATGGAGCATGGCGCGGGCCAGCACGGGGCCTGCGGGCATGCCGCAGACTCCGCCGGAACAGCTGTCCGTCCGCACTGCGCCGCAGTTTCTAGGACAAAGCGTGCAGATCATAAAGCCTTCACGCTGAAGTCGGGACCCAGATTGCCTTCCATCCAGTGGCGGCGGCAGAGACCGATATATTTGTCATTGGCGCCCAGAACCACCTGTTCTCCCTCCTTGAGAACCTTGCCATGTTCGTCAAAGCGGGCGTTGAAGATGGCCTTTTTGCCGCACCAGCAGATGGTTTTGACCTCCTCAATCTTATCCGCCATAACTAGAAGGGCGTAGCTGCCGGGGAACAGGTCCCCCTTGAAGTCCGCCCGGAGTCCGTAGCACATGACAGGGATATCCAAATCATCTACAATATAGACGAGATACATAACATCTTCCCTGCTTAAAAACTGAGCTTCGTCCACAATAATGCAGGCGTTTTGCTGAAGCTCCATGATGGTCATTTTCTGCATTTCATCGAAATACACACAGGGGTATTTCAGGCCGATGCGGGAATAAACCGTGTGGTCCCCGTCGCGGGCATCCAGCCGGGGCTTCACCAGCAGGGTTTGCTGACCGCGTTCCTCGTAGTTAAAGCGGGCCATCAGAGCGTTTGCGGACTTGCTGGAGCCCATAGCCCCATACTTGAAGTATAACTGCGCCATAATAATACAAAAAGCGATGAGTTTCGGCGGATTACTCCCCGCTCTTTTCCTCCTCTTTCGTTTCTTCCCCTTCCGTCTGGGGAACAAAGGAGTCGTAAACCTCCGGCGGGTCCGGCATGTCAAAGATAACCTTCCTGCACTCCCGGCAGAGCCAGGTGATTTTAAAGCAGGCAAATCCGGCGCTGTCATCCAGCACGTCCATGCGCTCTCCGCTCAGCCCCCGAAAGGGATCAAACTTATATATGCCGGGATACCAATGGACGCCGTCCCGCCCGCCGGTGATAAAGCCCTGCTCCATCTCTTTCCCGCAAAAGGGGCAGGGCTCCGGAGGGAGACGCTTGGCCTCCTCCTTTTCGCGGGCCCGGGTTTTTCTCTGGTCATTCCAGGCTTTCAGACTGTCAAACGGATTCGCCTGCGGGTTGTCGGACTCCCTGGACTCTTGGCGTTTCTCTGGTTTTTGATCCCATGGGTCTTCGCTCCGCTTCCAGAATGGCATAAAGTTCCTCCTATGTTTCCAGATTCCGAAGAGCCTCCTCCGCATATCGGGCGAAAGCCGAGGGAATGGCGTGATATTTTAAGGTATTTAACCAGGTGAAATCATCCGGACCCGTGCCGGAGACCGCCAGTGTATAACCGGTCATATGCCACTCTACATGGCTAAATACATGCTTGGCGCTCAAACGGTTTTTCCAGGCTTTTGGTTCCATGCCCCAGGCTTGGATGATTTTCCCGGCGGCGGTTTCATCCAGGCTGCCTTCTACGTTTGGGAACTCCCACAGCCCTGCCAGCAGGCCGGAGGCCGGGCGCTTGTGAAGGGCCACGCGGCCTTCCCGAAAGAGGAGGAACACCGTTTTTTCCTCCACCCGGCGAAGGGGCTTCCGGGCCTTTACCGGGAGACGGTCCGCCGTGCCCCGGGCATGGCCCAGGCAGAGGTTCCGGACAGGGCAGAGGAGACACTTGGGCGGGCCGCCCGGCACACAGACGGTTGCCCCAAGTTCCATGAGGGCTTGATTGAAGATTCGGATATCCGCCTCCGCCGTTGGGAAAACCTCCTGAACTTGAGTGCGGATGGCTTTTTTGGTCTGAGGAGCGGCAATGTCGCTGTGATCGTCTGTCAGGCGGGTGACCACTCGAAGGACGTTGCCGTCCACCGCGGGTTCCGGCTGGGCGAAGCAGGCCGAAGCAATGGCGGCGGCGGTGTAGTCTCCCACGCCGGGAAGCTCCAAAAGCCCGGTGTAATTGTCAGGAAAACCGCCGCGGTCCACCACCAGCTTGGCGGCCTTTTGCAGGTTCCGGGCCCGGCTGTAATAGCCCAGGCCCTCCCAGAGCTTCATGAGCTGTTCCCCAGGGGCGGAAGCCAGGGCCTCCACCGTAGGGAAGGCCTCTAAAAACCGGGCGTAGTAGCCCAGCACCGCTGCCACCCGGGTCTGCTGGAGCATAATCTCCGAGACCCAAATCCGATAGGGGTCCTGCGTTTTTCGCCAAGGGAGGTCCCGGGCGCTGATTCGGTACCATGCCAAAAGAGGCGGGGGGAGCTGTTGAAAAATATGTTTGTCCATGGAGTGATTATAGCATAGATTCAGGAAGATGGACAGGGCTTTTTCACCGGAAATCTGAAAAGGGAAACAAAAAAATTTCTGCTTGACATACCTAGTGACACTATGCTATTCTAAGCATAGAAATTCTAGGTATAGGAGGGAGAAGCCGCATGAAAAAGCAGACCATTGAGCACACGCGGCTGCTGGTGCTGTCCCTGCTGGAGGGGAGAGATATGTATGGGTATCAGATCATTGTGGAGCTGGCCCGGCGGTCCAACCGCACGTTTGAGATGAAGGAGGGGACGCTGTACCCTGTGCTCCATGGGCTGGAGCAGGAGGGCTTTGTGGAAGCCTACCGCCAGGAGGCTCCTACAGGGCGGGAGCGGAAATACTACCACCTCACCCGAAAGGGGCAGGGAGCTCTTCGGGAGGAGGAGGCCGCATGGAAGCGTTACTCCGGGGCGGTGAACGATGTGCTCCGGGGCGGCGCGGAGGCGGAGCCGGTATGACCCGGCGGGAGTTCACAGACCAGGTGCTTCTTCCTCTGACACGACTGACGTGGGAGGAACGGGAGGCCGTCCGGCGGGAGCTGGAGGAGCATCTGGAGGACCGCATGGAGTCCATGCTGGAACGGGGATGGGAGCCGGAACTGGCGGAGGAGAGGTGCCTGGAGTCCATGGGGGACCCGGCGGAGATCGGCCGGGAGATGGCGAAGCAGTATCGGAGCCGGGACCAGGGCTGGCTATGGCTGGGCCGGGCGGCGGTGGCGCTGACGGCAGTACTGTGCCTTCAGGCGGTGCTGTCACTGGAATTTTTTTATACCTGGAAATACGTGTGGGACAGTGTTGATGCCCGCACCATCTATGTTCCGGAGGGATGGACCGAAATACTGGATACGGTGGAGTTGTCTATGGCGCTGGATATTTGTGTCCCCGTGGGGAACGATGTTCTGCGGGCGGCCCGGGTCAATGTAGGCAGAGAAAAGAATTGTGACAGACGGAGGGCTGAAGTGGTGCTGTTCAGCTACGACCGGATTCCCGGCGGCGTGGTTTCCACAAATCTGCTGGGAAGCATCACGGTGGAAAACCAGCGGGGTGAACAAGGCCAAAGTGCAGGCGGCTGGGGACATTACAGAGTGGAGCGGACGGCCCAATATGTGGAGATAGAGTCTGGGGATATCTATGTGACTTTAGTGTATAAGTGGTTGGGAAAGACGCTCCGGGTCCAGGTTCCCCTGCCGGAGGAGGCGTCATGAAAAGGAGAATCCTGTCTGACCAGAAACGAAAGGCCCTCCGGCGGGTTTTGATTGCGGCGGCAGCGCTGGTTCTGATAAACCATTTTTTAATGATTGGACTCCTGTTCCCCTTTCAGGCGCTCCGGCGCTGTGAGGAGCGGGCAGGCACAGGGCGTACCAGTGTAGTTTGCAGGGAGCGGGCGAAGGAGATCGGCTGGAGCTGCTTGATTTACCTGACAGGAAATGAAAATGCAACGATGCTCAGCAATATTTCCCTGGGCCCCCTGGGCTGGGGCGAAGGCGAAGGCCTTGTGCTGGACTGCTCAGGGGATGCGCCGCTCCACGGCGGCTGGTGGAGCGCGAGCCGGGAGGAGCGGTTTGTTCTCTATGTCTTCGGCCGGGTGGACGATGCGGACATTGCCCGGCTGGAGGTCCGGCTCCAGTACAAGGACTGGGACGCCGGGGGGGGGAACGCCGCACGGCCCTCACCTGGATGAGTTCCCGGGAGGACTGGATGGAGAAGGAGGGGCGGCGGTATTTTCTCTTCCGCACCTACCCGCCCTTTGACTGGTCGGGATACCGCTCCGCCTTTTACCTCGTGGCGATTGGCTATGACGCCGGGGGGGGAGGAAATTGCCTATGTGGAACTGGAACAGGGCGCGTCCTCTTCCTACAGCTAAACACACCGGGCCGGGAGGCAACGCCTCCCGGCCCGGGTTTTATGTCAATCCTTCTTCAAATGCGCGTACCAGAGAAGCGCCGCCAGCCCCGCGCCGCCCAGGATATTCCCCAGGGTGACGGGGAGGAGGTTTCCCAGGAGGAAATTGGGGACGGTCAGAGCGCTGATGTCCACACCGGCCTCTTGGGCCAGCTGGAGGTACTGGGGATTCCGCACCGCCAGAAGCCCGGCGGCGATGTAGTACATATTCGCCACGCAGTGCTCAAAGCCGCAGAGGACGAAATAACACACCGGAAGAAAGGCTCCCATAAAGCGGCCCGCCGCGTCTGTGGCCGAGAGGGCCAGCAGCACCCCCAGGCACACCAAAACGTTGCAGAAAATCCCAAGACCGAAGCCGCTCAGGAAAGGAAGAGCGCATTTTCCGGCGGCCAGGCGGATGGTGTAGACCGCTAAGCCTCCGGCGGAGTAGTTCAGTTGACTGAACCACACGCAGCCCGCCGCCACCAGAAGGGCCCCTAAGAAATTTCCCAGGTAGACGAGGCACCAGTTCCGCAAAAGGCCGGGAAGGGTGCATTTCCCCTCCAACAGGGAGAGGACCAGCAGACTGTTCCCAGTGAAGAGCTCCGCCCCGGTGGCAATGACCATGCACAGGCCGAAGGGGAACAGGAGGCCGGAGACGGTCCGGGCCAGGCCGACGTTTTCCATACCGTGGACCGCCGTGTTAGTGGCGGCACAGCCCAGGGCAATCATGGCCCCTGCCAGAACCGCCAGGGCCAGAAGTTTTCCGGCACCCTTTTGCGTCTTGGCCGCCCCTCCGGCGGCGTAACGCTCCAAAAATTCCTTGGGGGAAAGATAGCTCAATGTTCCACCCGCCTTTCGTCTCCGCCGCTCTGGCCTGAATGATTGCCGGACTAACGGAGCGCGCTATAGCTTTTTTAGTTATTTATTATAAAAAAGTGATTCAGAAGAGGCCGGTGATTCTGCCGTTCTCGTCCACGTCGATTTTCTCGGCGGCGGGGACCTTGGGCAGGCCCGGCATGGTCATGATGTCTCCGGTCAGGGCTACCAGGAAGCCTGCTCCGGCGCTGACCTTCAAATTCCGCACGGTAATCGTGAAGCCCTTAGGGGCGCCCAGGA
This sequence comes from uncultured Oscillibacter sp., assembly GCA_910576845.1. GTDB lineage: Bacteria > Bacillota > Clostridia > Oscillospirales > Oscillospiraceae > Oscillibacter. The sequence continues at coordinate 22,566 of CAJTJA010000024.1, read as the reverse complement.
GGGCCGGGTCGTCGGAAAAGCTGTACTGGGTTTTCGCCATGCAGACGGGGAGCTTGCCGAAGCCCAGGGCCTCCAGTTCTGTGAGCTGCTTTTTTGCGGCGGGAGTCAGAACAGCTCCGTCGGCGTGATAGACCTTTTTCGCGATGGCGTTTATTTTATTTTCAATGGTGTCCTCCACGTCGTAGGCAAACCGGAAGTCACCCGGCTCCTCGCAGAGGCGGAGCACCTCTTCGGCAAGAAGGGCGCCGCCCTCGCCGCCCTTGGCCCAGACCTCGCTGAGAGCCACGTTCACGCCCAGCTCCCGGCACTTGTCCTCCACCAGCTTCAGCTCGGCGGCGGTGTCTGTGGGGAAGGCGTTGATGGCGACGACACAGGGCAGGCCGTAGACGTTTTTGATGTTGTCTACGTGCTGGAGGAGGTTGGGAAGGCCCTTCTCCAGGGCCTCCAGATTCTCCGCATTCAGCTCCGCCTTGGGAACGCCGCCGTGGTTTTTCAGCGCCCGGACCGTGGCGACCACGACGACGGCGCTGGGGGTTAGGCCCGCCAGGCGGCACTTGATGTCCAGGAACTTCTCCGCCCCCAGGTCCGCGCCGAAGCCTGCCTCCGTGACGGCGTAGTCCGCCAGCTTCATGGCCAGCCGGGTGGCCATGACGGAGTTGCATCCGTGGGCGATGTTGGCGAAGGGCCCGCCGTGAATGAAGGCGGGAGTCCCTTCCAGCGTTTGGACCAGGTTGGGTTTGAGAGCGTCCTTGAGCAGGGCCGCCATGGCCCCCTCGGCTTTCAGGTCGTGGGCGGTGACGGGCTTTCCGTCATAGGTGTAAGCAACTACCATCCGGCCCAGCCGGGCCTTCAGGTCCAGGATATCGCTGGAGAGGCACAGCACCGCCATGATCTCGCTGGCGACCGTGATGTCAAAGCCGTCCTCCCGGGGGACGCCCTGCATCCGTCCTCCTAAACCGTCCACAATATTTCGCAGCTGCCGGTCGTTCATATCCACACAGCGCTTCCAGGTAATTTTCTTCACGTCAATTCCCAGGGCGTTCCCCTGCTGGATGTGGTTGTCCAGCATAGCCGCGCAGAGGTTGTTCGCCGCACCGATAGCGTGGAAGTCCCCAGTGAAGTGGAGATTGATGTCCTCCATGGGCACTACCTGGGCATAGCCGCCCCCGGCCGCACCGCCCTTCACACCGAAGACGGGACCCAGGGAGGGCTCCCGCAGGGCAACCAGGGTATGCTTTCCCAAGCGGCGGAGGGCGTCGGCCAGACCCACGGTGGTGGTGGTCTTGCCCTCTCCGGCAGGGGTGGGGTTAATGGCGGTGACAAGGATCAGTTTCCCGCCGCCCCGTTTGCTCTCCCGGAGGAGGCGGGGGTCCACCTTGGCCTTGTAATTGCCGTAAAGCTCCAGATACTGGGGATCGACGCCCGCAGCGGCGGCAATCTCCATAATGGGGCGCATCTTGCAGGACTGGGCGATTTCGATATCGGACGGAACATGCATGGCGGGGCCCTCCTTCGTGTAATAAAAGGTATGACTTCTTTTGAACAAGATGATGATAGCATAGTCCGAAGGGAAAGGGAAGTGGAAGATTCCACAAGGAACCGGGGCTTTTTGGGCCGGATTTTGCAAAATCCGGTTCTGTTCTGTCGGTGGAGAAGGGGGGCTGCCCCCCCACAAGACGCTTTCGTCATAAAATGTGCAATTTAGGATTCCCTTCTTTTGAGAAATTCTTGCAAAGCTGAGGCGGCTGTGGTAAGCTGGAAGCAAGTTCGAACCGATTATACGGAAAAGATATGCCCGGCAGGGCGGCAGGGAGGACAGACTATGGAACTCAGCGTCAGCGGGCGGCTGAAGCGAGCCGCACAGATCACGAGGGCCGCCTCTCCGGCGGCGCAAACACCGGCAGTGAAGACTCTCCGGAGTGCCAAAAGCGACCGGACAGCCTGGTCCCAGCACGCCCTGGCCTTCCTCCAGGAGGTCAACCGCCAGGACATGGAGAAGCAGCGAAAGCTCCTGGAGGCAAAGCAGAAGGGTGGCAGTGAGCTGGACGCGCTGTCAAAGTCCTTGAAGGTTATGGAGCAGTGCCGGAAGATTGCCTCCCGCATTATGAAGGGAGACAAAGTGCCGCCCCAGGACGAGAAATTTTTGATGGAGGCCGATCCGGACGGATACAAGCTGGCCATTGCCTGCCGGATACCCAAAGAGAAGCCGAAGGAGTGGGAATCCGTTCTGGAAGAGGAAGAACAAGGGAACGGCTCCGGCTCCGGTGGGGCGGCAGCGGAATCCGTAGACTCCGAAGGGAAATCCGCAGACTCTGGCGGAGAGATAGCGGAGTGCTGAATCATAGGAACAAGAGAAAGCAGAAAAAGGGCGGCGGGGAAAGTTCCCCGCCGCTTTTTGCGCGCTTATTTCATGTACTTTTCCAAAAGCCGGGAGACCTCCCGGATGTCGATGGGCTTTGCCACATGGGCGTTCATGCCCGCATCCAGACACTTTTTTATGTCCTCGGAGAAAGCGTCGGCGGTCATAGCGATGATGGGAATATCGCTGTCGGGCCTGTCCAGATTGCGTATGGCCTCCGTAGCTTCATAGCCGGTCATTACCGGCATACGCAGATCCATCAGAACTGCGTCATAGAAGCCGATAGGGGAATTCTCAAATTTATCCACACAGATGCGGCCGTTTTCCGCCCAGTCCAGCTCCATTCCCAGATCAGAAAGAAGCTCGTTGGCAATTTCCCAGTTCAGGTCATTATCCTCCGCTAACAGAACATGCCGGCCGGTGAAGTCGGCGCCTTTGTCCTCGCGATGCGGTTCCTCGGGAATGTCGGAGGCATTAATAAATGGCTTCAGCCCATAGAAAAGTGTGGAGCGGAACAGGGGTTTGGAAATGAAGCCAGTGATGCCGGCGTCCTTGGCTTCCGCCTCAATTTCGCTCCAGTCGTAGGCGGAGATCAGCATGATAGGGGTTTCATTGCCGAAGCGGCGGCGGATCTCCTTGGCGGCGGTGATACCATCCATGTCCGGAAGCTTCCAGTCCAAAAGAATAATATGATAGTTGTCCCGGGCATTGACCCGCCGGTCCATCATTTTCAGGGCTTTTTCCGCATTCAGGGCCCAGTCGGCGTTGACGCCGATGGATTTCAGAGAAGCGGTGGTGCTTTCGCAGAGCTGCTGGTCATCGTCCACCACCAGGATATTCCATTCGGGAAGAATCATGTCCTCTTCCGGCATTTCAGCCCGCTCAAGGTCCAAGGTAACATGGAATTCGCTGCCCTTTCCCAACTCACTGTCCACTGTGATGGTGCCGCCCATGGTGTCCACGATGTATTTGGTAATGGCCATACCCAGGCCGGAACCTTCCGTACGGCGAACCCGGGCGCTGTCTTCCCGGACAAAAGATTCAAAAATCTTTTCCTTGAATTCCGGGGTCATGCCGATGCCGTTGTCTTTGACGGTGATATGGGTGCGGACATAGTTTTCCCCTTTAGGAGAATCCTCCTCATAGAGGGAAACCTGGATTAATCCCCCGTCGGGAGTAAACTTTAATGCGTTGCCCAAGATATTCAGCAGGACCTGATTCAGACGCACGCTGTCACAGCAGACATTTTCCGTGGAGATATCGTGAATGAATACGTCAAACTGCTGATGCTTGGAACGGACCTGGGGCTGAGCAATGCTGACAATGCTGTCCATTACCTCCCGGAGGGAGACCTGATCCATGTTCAGCGTCAGCTTGCCGCTCTCAATTTTGCTCATATCCAGCACGTCGTTGATGAGCCCGAGAAGGTGGCGGCTGGAAAGCGTGATCTTTTTCAGGCAGTTTTGAACCTGCTGCTTATCGTCGATGTTGGCGGTGGCAATGGCAGTCATGCCTACAATGGCGTTCATGGGAGTTCGGATATCGTGGCTCATGTTGGAAAGGAATTCGCTTTTGGCCTTGTTGGCATGAATAGCTTCCTTTCGGGCCTTATCCAACTCTGCCATCTGGTTCCGAAGCAATTTGAAATACTGCCAGAATACCAGCATCAAAGCTGCCAGCACCACGGCGCAGCCCAGAAAGACCAAATTGAGCCAGGCGTGGCTGAGTTCACTGACAGATTCGTCTAATTGCCCATAGGGGAGTACTGTCACCAAGAACCATTCAGAGTAAGGGAGCTTGCTGCATTGCAGGTGCCGCCGCTCGTTGCCGAAGGTAAGAAGAGCGGAATAGCTCTCCCCAATATCCATGGCGTTTTCCAGCTCTTGAATATATCGGTCACCGTTTTCTCCCTGCTCTTCAAAGAGGGCCTGGATACGGTCAAAATAGTTTTCCCGGAAGGCGTCGCCGCTGCGAATGATGAAGGTGCCGTCCCGGCGGATGATGTGAGAATTAACCAGGGTGTTCTCGCTATAGAGGGAAAGCGTGTCGGCAATGTAATCAGCAGGAAGGCCGGCCACCAGGGCAGTGGAAATCGTGCCGTCAGACATCACGTATTCGGCGGAAACACCCAAAAGAATGTCCTTTTCCCCATGATCGGTACTGGCGACGGCGACTTTTCTATCCCCACTGTTCATTGAGGCCAGGAAAGGCTCCGGGTCCGCCAGGACGGGCTTGTCGCCATAGATCATGTCGAACTCGCCGGAGGGTGAGTAAAAAGCCAAAGATTCGAAGTCCCGCATCATGGCGTTGGAAGCTAAGCTTTCCCGCAGCTCGCCGGCGGGGCTGCTGCCGGGCTGGAAGCCCTGTACCAAGGCTTCCACCTGGGAGAGACGGAGCTGGATCGTGGTTTCAAAGTGCTGTGTGACTTTTTCGCCCATGCCGGTCATATAGACGTTGCCTACGTCGCTGATGGTGTCGGCGCTCTTCTGGGACATGAAAAAGGCCAGGAAGGAAAAAATGCATACCGTCAGCAGGAGGACCAGCGCCAGACTGATGGTGAGAAAACGTGTAGCGCTGTTCAACAGCTTTTTCATCCTGCACTCTCTTTCTGGAAGGCCTGGATGGCGGCCACCGTCTGGGCATAATCCACCCGTACTTCCTCCGCCAGAGCGTCGGCCTGCGGTGTGTAGCCGTTTCTCAGGGATTCACACAGGCGGCTGCTGGATTCTTGCAGCCTGTCAATGCTGAGGTTTTGGCATACGCCTTTAATAGTGTGGGCGGCCCGAAAGGCTTCCTCATAATTTTTTTCTTCCAAAGAACGGCAGAGAAGATCATAACTGCCGTCGTTCAAAAACTTCAGCACAAATTTCTGGACCAGACGTTCACTGCGCAGGCGTCCGATGGCGTCGTCATAATTGCCGCCCATGGCGGTATAACACTCTTGTAAAGTCATAATGGCTCCTCCTTTATCTATCCATTATTTCTGATGCGCGCTCTCTCCATCCTCAATGGGGGAGATGACGGAAAGGGTTTCACGCATGGTATCATCGTAAAAACGATACTGGCCCCGGCCGCCGCGCTTGACGGTGTAAAGGGCCGCGTCTGCCGCGTGAAACAGGGCATCATATCCTCCGGGAACCGCTGACGTCAGAGCTACACCCATGCTGACGGAAATGGGGAAATGCTCAAACTGTCCGCAGAGAGCCTGGAAAATGCGGGAGATTACGGTTTCTACCTCGTCCTTATATTCAAGGAAGATTAAGAATTCATCTCCGCCGGCCCGGGCGGCAATGTCACCGCCTCGAATACATTGGCGGAGCTTTTCCGCCAGGTGAACCAGGACCTTATCCCCAAAGGAATGACCATAGGTATCATTGGCAGCTTTAAAGTGGTCAAGGTCGAAGATGACCAAAGCATAAGAGGCCACCGGACGGGTTTCGATCCGCTCCAGGATGCGCTTTTTGGCATAAGCGTGGTTTAAAAGTCCGGTAAGAGCGTCATGAGAGGCCATGCGCTCCAGAGCGCTGAGCTTCATCCGGGAATCGTGAATGTCAATGGCTTTGCCAATGGCGCCGGTGTAACGGGGGGGCTCGTCGCTGGACCAGGTGGCCCTGGCGACGATCTGCGTCCAGCGCCAGGCGCCCTTATAGTTTAGCTTGCAGTCGTAAGTGACAACCGGCAGCTCCGGGCTGGTACTCCGCAGAGCGTCGGTAAGATTCTGGAAGTCTATATCTTCCATAATGCTCTGTGCTTCCGGCTGGTGCATGGGGTCCATAATGATCTCTTCCAGGCCCAGGTGTTCCGCACCCCAATTGGAGAGGGTGATCATGGGCGGAGAGACCGTGTATTCAAACTGGATTTCCTTGCTCATGTCGGCAAAGAAGCTGTATTTCATTCGCTCGTGTTCCAACAGCTGGAGCGTCCGCTCCGAAGCGGTGAGCTCTTCGTGACGGCGCATTTCCTGGGCTACATTCCGCATCTCCCGGCGGTCCCGCTGGGCCACGGAGTTGCTGCCGCTCATCAGAGCGGGCAGATCGGGGGCCAGCTCCTGAAGGCATTCCATCAATAGGGGATTAAAGGTGCCGCATTGGCCGGCCAGAATCATTTCCACTGCTTTTTCGTGGGAGAAGGAGTCCTTATAGCAGCGTTTGGATGTCAGAGCGTCGTACACGTCCGCCAGGGCCACAATCTGGGCGGCAATGGGGATTTCGTCCCCGTGGAGCCCATCGGGATAACCCCGGCCGTCCCAGCGCTCGTGGTGCCAGCGGCAGATGTCGTAAGCTACTTTTACCAGAGGGTCATCCTGATGGATGGGGAGATTTTCCAGCATCTCCGCGCCCGCCATGGAGTGGGTCTTCATAACGGCGAATTCCTCATCGGTGAAGCGTCCCGGCTTGTTGAGAATTTTCTCATCAATGGAAATCTTCCCGATATCGTGCAGGGCGGAGGCTGTGCAGATCGTGGAGATGTCTGAGGGGGAGAGGTGATAATGGTCTGTTTTCTGGACCAAATGATTCAGCATCAGCTCCGTCAGCGTGCGGACATTGAGCACATGAAGACCGCTTTCGCCGTTTCGGAACTCCACAATATGGCTGAGAATGTCGATCAGAAGACTGCTGCGCTGCTCGTTTTCATATATCTGGTCCGCCACCATGTTGGCCAGGCGTTTTTGCTTGGCATAGAGCATGATGGTATTGACTACCCGGCGGTGAACGATCAGCGCGTCAAAGGGGCGGGAAATAAAATCGGTGACGCCCAGCTCATACGCCCGCTCGATGTGGGAGGAACCCGTCTCGGCGGAAATCATGATGACGGGGATATCCTCAATCCAGCGGTTCTGGGCCATAACTTCCAAAACGCCGAAGCCGTCCATCTGGGGCATGACAATATCAAGCAGGACTAGGGAGATTTCCACTCCCTGCTGCTGGAGCAGTCCCACACCCTGTAGGCCGTTCTCGGCCTCGATGATCTCATACTCGTCATCCAGCATATCCGCCAAAATGGCACGATTGAGCTCCGAGTCGTCTACGATCAATATTTTTTGTTTTTGTTCTGCACTCAAAAGGATCACTTCCTTGTTCTGGGCTTTTACTGGCGGGGATGAGCCCGCCGGGGCGGCTTCGGAAAAGAAGCCGCAGGACATCCACATAATAACTTCTCAATTCTACCACACGAAATTGGAAATAGCAAGAACGAAGCGAGGTTTGACGCCTGTAAAAATTCCTGGCTCCATATGTCAGGATGTTTGGAAAAGCCTTGACTTTTGAGCAAAAAATCGATATAATTTCGACAACATAATGGAAGCACAGATCAAGAATTGTTCAGCGAGAACAAACGCTGGCAACGCATTTTTGAATAAATTGGGGAGAATTGGCGCCGCTTTCTTAAAATTGCCAGAGGCGCCGGGCAAAAAAGCACTTGATTTTTCTGCTGGAATAGTTCATAATGAAGAATACCAAATTAGACGGGACAAACGGCGGTGTTGCAAAACGCACATGCAAACAGGCGGAAAGAGAATGGGCAGCGGTGGTCGGGAAGAGGAGCGCCGGCTCAATCCGGTGGAATAGAAAACCTCGCTTCTGAATATATTGGAGAGCTTGCCTCATAAGCCACACACATTGTAAAAAGCGTGTGCCTTTCCGGCAGTTTTGCCGGGTTTTGCCGCTGAAAGTTTGCGGATGGTTTGCAGACGTGAATTTTTAATGGAAGCCGGCCGGCTTTAGCCGGCAACCCTTGCGTTTGCTTTGTTTGGGCAAAATTTTGCTGCTCAATGGAGCTTTCGTATGAAAGCGACATTTTTGCTTATTTAACAGTACAGTAAAGAATGCGATTGGAGGGTAATGCGGATGGATTTCCTGTCAAGCAACTCTTTTTTAATGCTGGAAAAATCCTTGGGTTATCTGTGGACCAAGCAGGCCGCCATTGCGGACAACATTTCCAATGCTGAGACACCCGGCTATCAGGAGAAAGTCGTTACCTTTGAAGAAAGCCTGAAAGGCAGGCTGCTTCAGGCATCCAAGGGGGCCGCACCGGTGAAGTCCATGCGTCAGGTGCTGGAGGGGACTCCTTTCAGCGTAACAGAGCAGACGGTCCAGACCCGGATGGACGATAACGGGGTGAACGTCACCGCTCAAGCGGCGGAGGCTATCCGCAACGCTTATCAGATGCGTTATGTGATGAGTTCCATCAATACGGATTTGGCCATTTTGAATGCGGCGATTAAGGGTCAGTAAAGTGAAGCGGGTTTTCGCAGCATGAGCGCTTTTCTGCTTTATACAGCTAAACAGAACGAGAGCGTGGGCTTTGCAAAACGGAATAAACGGCCGGGGGACTGGTTTTCCGGTCTTTCGGAATTGCCGGGAGCATGGCCGGCGAGGAATGGGGAGTTTGAGTTATGGCATTTTTAAGTTCTATGAATATTGTGGCTTCGGGACTGACAGCCCAGCAGCTCCGGCTGGATATTGTGGGGGAGAATGTGACCAACTCCACCACAACGCGGGTGGAGAACGGCGAGGGTTCCTACCGGAGAAAGATGGTGGTCTTTGAAGCCAAGACAGGGAGAGACGGGTTTCGCCGCGCCATGGCAAAAGCGTCCACGGGCATGGTTCCCAACGGCGAGGCTGCCGGCGGTGTGCGGGTGACTCAGATTGTGGAAGACCCTTCTCCTATGAAGCTGGTTTATGATCCCACACACCCGGACGCCAATGAAGATGGTTATGTGGAGATGCCGAATGTGGATATGGTAAAGGAAATCGCCGACGCCATGGCCGCCACGCAGGCATATTCCGCAAATGTTACAATGTTCAACACGATGAAGACCGTCATTACCGACGGATTGCAGATCGGCAAATAAAAGGTGCTTTTGATTTTTGGATTAGCAAAAGGAGGCGGTTATTGCCATGCTGACACCCATGGAGAAGCTGACGCCGCTGACACCGCTCAGCGACGGTGATAAGAGAAAAGAAGTGCGGGACGCTTCCTTCCAAGAGGGGGAGAGCGTCTTTGGCGCCATTTTCCGCTCCGCTATTGATAATGTGAAAGAGACGGACGCGGAATTTAAAGAATCCCAATATCTGCTGGCAACAGGCCAGCTGGATAACCCCGCCGCTACCATGATTGCCGCGAGCAAGAACCAGACAGCGGTGAATCTGCTGATTCAGCTGCGGAACAAGGCACTGGATGTCTACTCCGAGCTGAGCAGAATCAACCTCTAAGCAAAGAGGAAACGGCGGATAGGGGAAGTCCTCCCTGTGCTGCCCGGTCCTTGTGTCTGGGGCAGCACGAATCATGTCTACAGGACGCCGCGCCCGCGGCAGAGAGAAGGAGGTGACAGCGGTTGAACGACGTGAAGGAAAAGGCGAAGGCGCTCTTTGACAAGACGAAGGAGCGTCTGAAAAAAGTTTCCCGAAAGATATGGATCGTCATCGCCGCTGTTTTGGTGGCACTTATCGTGGCCATCGCCATCGTTTTGACGCTGAATAAACAGGATTACGCCGTGCTGGTCACGCAGGTGAGCAACACTGAGGCATCCACCATCCTGAACTTTCTGAGCAACCGGGGCGTCACAGATTATAAAGTAGAAGACGGAAATACCATTTTGGTGCCCGCTGGACAGGAGTCGGCGCTGAAGGCCGGCATCCTGATGGAAAACCTGAATCAGACCGGACACTATTATCTGGAGAATATTGGGAGCTTTTCTACCAACGAAGAGCGGAAGACCGCCTACCTGCTGGATCTTCAGACGAACATGGCGGCGACGATTCGAAGTTTTCCCAATGTGGTGGAAGCTACTGTAAACATCACACCCGGGGAAAACCGGGCTTACATATTGGACAGCAATAACGTGGTGGAGGCCAGCGCTGCCGTCAATGTGACGATGGTGGAGGGGCAGATGCTCACCGATGGGCAGGCCGAAGCTATTCAGCACTTTGTGTCCCATTCGGTCCAGGGATTGGAGATTGATTCCGTTAGTATCACCGACACGGTCGGTAATGTCTACCTGACGGGGGACGCGCTGAACGGAGAGGCCTCGGCACTGAAGATACAGCTTCAACAGGCCATGGAAAACCGTATCCGCACGCAGGTTATGAATGTGCTGTCTCCTTTCTTCGGTCAGGATAACGTCCGTGTAGGCGTCACCTGTGAGGTGGAAGTCAACCGGACCACCGAAGAGCGTAACGAAACCATTCTCCCGCCTTACGCTCAGGATGGCTCCACGGATGGCCGGGGTATCGTGAGCGGTGAAGATTGGGCGTATTATGTGGGCCGGCCTGGCGAGGAGCTGCCCGGCGGCCTGGTAGGCACCGAGTCTAACGCTGATCTGCCGGAACAGGTGGAGGCGGCGGTTGATCCTGAAGAGGGCGACCGGGCCCTCGGTGGGACAAAGCGCATTGACTACGACAATACTCACAGCGTCATCAACATTGACAACAACGGCGCGGTCAAGATGACCGACTGCTCTGTGGCGGTGTCTGTCAATGCCCGGACGGCGGGAGATTTCAATGTAGACGCCATTCGCCAGCATGTGGCCCGGGCGGCCAATATTACAGGTGAACTGGATCCCGTCACTGGAGAGGAAATCCTGAATAACAAAATTTCTGTGGTTTCCATGGAGTTCTACGATCCCACCCGGCCCCCGGCGGATGCTCCGGACGACAGCCTGAAAGTGGATTTGTGGATACTGATTGCGGCGGGAGTAGGCTTGCTGCTGTTCATCATCCTTCTGACTGTGATTCTGCTGCTGCGCCGGAAGAAGCGTAGAAAGCAGGCAGAAGAGGAGGCGCGCCAGCGCGAGGAGGCAGAGGCGCTGCTGCGCGTGGCAGGCCTGGGCCTGGAGGGCGGAGCACCCGAGAGCGGCGCCGATGTGATGGACCTGGAAATGGAACGGAGCATGGAGCTGCGGAAGGATATCCGCCAGTTTGCCAGCGACAACCCAGAAATCGCGGCACAGATGATCAAGGCATGGCTGAAAGGGGGAGACGGCAATGGCTGAGGCAGCAACAGCGGCCGCCCCCCAGGCGGCGGCGAAGACAACAAAGCAGGTGGAGCTCAGCACCTCCCAAAAGGCGGCGGCGGTTATCATTGCCCTGGGAGCGGAAAAGGCATCTCTCCTCTACAAGTTTATGGAGGACGAAGAAGTTGAACAGCTGACGCTGGAAGTGGCCCGGCTCGGTGTGCTGACCACTCAGCAGACGGAAGATGTTCTGAATGAATTCTACCAGCTCTGCATGACCAATAAAGCTGTCACTGAAGGCGGCCTGGAGTATGCCAGGGCCGTTTTGGAGAAAGCCTATGGTGAGCAGGCGGCAGCGGAACTCCTGGGCAAGGTAACCAAGAGCCTGAAAAACCGGGAATTCTCCTTTATGGACAAAGCGGATATCAAGTCCCTTTATTCCGCTCTGCGGAGCGAGCGGCCGCAGACGATCGCCCTGGTGCTCTCCTATGTAGACGCGGACAAGGCGGCGGGTGTGATCGCCCAGTTGGAGGAGAAGAGGCAGATTCAGGTGGTGGAGAGCATCGCCAAACTGGACAGCGTGTCCCCGGCGGCTATCAAGATCGTGGAGATGGAAATGCACAACCGATTCTCCAATATCATGACCGATACCAATATCAAGGTCGGCGGCATAGACTATGTGGCCGACGTAATGAACAATTTGGACCGGACCAGCGAAAAGAATATCTTCGACGGCCTGTCCGATCCCGATCTGGCGGACGAAATCCGCAAGCGGATGTTTGTTTTCGAGGATATCATTACCATGGATGACCGCTCGGTGCAGCGTTTCGTCCGGGACTGCGACCCAAGAGACCTGGTGCTGGCCCTCAAGGCTGCCAATTCGGAAGTGGCGAACAAGCTCTTCGCGAATATGTCCACCCGTATGGCCCAGAGCATCAAGGACGATCTGGAAATTACCTCCAACGTTCGCATGAAGGATGTGGAAGAAGCACAGCAGCGCATTGTCGGTATTATTCGAGGACTGGAGGAAAAGGGTGAAATCATCATCCTGAAGGGCGGAAAGGACGATATCATTGCCTAGTATTTGGAAATCCATTATGCGTCCCAAGGCCGAACCCTATAAGTTTCCTGAAGCGGCGGACTTGGTTCTGGAAGAAGAGGAGTCCTCTGTTCCCCCTCCTGTTTTTGAAGAAGAGGCGAAATTGCCGGAAGTGCCGGAGGCGGATGTTCCTCTGGAGGATAAAACTCCTCCGGAGGAGCCGGAGCCGGACCCGGTAAGTTACGCCCAGATTCAGGCGGAGCAGATCATTGCGGATGCCCGCCGCCGGGCGGAAGAGATTTTGGATCAGGCTCGTCTGGAGGCAGAACTGAAAGCGGAGACGCTTTTTGAGTCCTCCCGCCAGAGCGGCTTGGAGGCCGGCCGGGCTGAGGGAGTGGCCCAAGGGGTTGCTCAGGCTATGGAAGAGGGCCGAAAGTCTCAGGAGCAGCAGGCGGCCGCTCTGGCTGCCGAGTTCGAAAATTTTTTGGAGCGCGCCGGGGCCGCTTTGGACCGGCAAATGGAAGAAAATATAGATGAGTTAAGAGACCTCGCTATCGCCATCGCGGAAAAGGTGGTGTGTGTCAGCCTTAAAAGCAGCAGTGAAGTAATCTGCCGGATGATACAAACCGCTATTGACAAACGGAAGCGCCGGGAGTGGGCGCACATCTATATTGCGGAATGCGACGCAAAGCATTTGTCAAGGGTGCCGGCTTCTTTGATGACAGCGCTGTCGGCGCTCAGCGACCGGGTTCGCATTATTCCCATGGCAGATGATGAAGCGGGCACCTGCATCATTGAGACTCCGGATGAGATTGTGGATGCCAGCGCTGCCACGCAGATGAATAACATCAGGACCCTGCTGTCTGATGCCGGACCGGTAGAGGAGGGCGTCAGTTTCAGCGGAATGAACCTTGGCGGCAGCATATAGGCCTTGTCGAAAACGGGGCGCCTATACTTGGACTCCTTTTAAAATCCGTCAAGGTTCTGGTGGGAAACTGCCTTGCCCAATAAAAAATGTGCCCCAGCCCGGCAGACCGCCGTTTCTAAAACAATTTCCAGCGCAGAAGGAGAAGCTATGTTCCGGCAGATGATCCGTCAGGTATATAATGCAGAGACTTACAGCCTGACCGGGAAAATTGAAAATATTGTCGGGATGTCCATTGAGGCCTCCGGCGGCCGGGCGGCTGTCGGAGATATCTGCCGTATATATAACGGTGATTCCGGGGGGCAGGTTACGGCTGAAGTGGTAGGCTTCAAGAACGACCACATTTTATTGATGCCCTATTCCGACATGAACGGCATTTCGGCCGGAAATTTTGTCCGAAATACCGGACGGCAATTGACTCTTCGAGTGGGAGAGTTCCTCCGGGGCCGGATTATCAATGCCATGGGCCAGCCCATTGACGGTAAGGCCCCCTTTGAAGGCGGAGACGCTTATTGTGTCGGCGGTTCTTATATCAATCCACTCCGCCGCCCCCCCATCCGGGAGCGAATGGAGTTTGGAGTCAAGGCCATTGATGGAATGATTACCATCGGAAAAGGCCAGCGTATCGGAATATTTGCGGGTTCCGGCGTCGGGAAATCGACGCTGATGGGTATGATCGCAAAGAACGTCAAGGCGGATATCAACGTAATCGCCCTAGTGGGCGAACGGGGAAGAGAAGTCTTGGAGTTTGTGCAGAAGGACCTGGGAGAAGAGGGCATGCGCCGCTCTGTATTGGTGGTGGCCACTTCCGACCAGCCCGCTATGCTGCGGATGAAATGTCCCAGCGTGGCGACAGGCATTGCGGAGTATTTCCGGGATCAGGGCTACGATGTGCTTCTTATGATGGATTCTCTGACGCGGTTTGCCATGGCTCAGAGGGAAATCGGGCTTGCCATCGGTGAACCGCCGGTGTCCAGAGGCTATACCCCTTCCATGTATGCGGAGATGCCCAAGCTTTTGGAGCGGAGCGGCAATTTTGACAGAGGTTCCATCACCGGTGTTTATACCGTTTTGGTGGAGGGTGATGATACCAATGAGCCGATAGCCGACACCGTCCGGGGTATTTTGGACGGGCATATCGTTCTGTCGCGGGCCTTGGCAAACAGCAATCACTATCCAGCTATTGACGTATCCGCCAGCATTTCCCGCCTGATGGTGGAAATCGTCTCTCCGGAGCACCGGCAGCTGGCTTCACGGCTCCGGGATATTCTCAGCACCTATGAAAAAAATGCAGACCTGGTAGCCATTGGCGCTTATAAGCCGGGAACAAACCGAAACCTTGACTACGCCCTTTCAAAAATTGACGCAGTTAACGGATTTTTAACCCAGGAAATTGACGAGTCTTTCAGCTATGACCAATGCATTGAAAAGCTGAAGAACATTTTGAACTGAAGGAGAACCGTCCTGTGAAGAAGTTCAAGTTTTCTTTGGATACCGTCCTCTCATATAAGCAGCAGGTGCTGGGAGTGCTCCAGGGTGAGTACGCGGAGGCCATGGCTCGGGTTCACGAGCAGGAGGCACTGCTGGAGGAGCTTTGGCAGGAGTACCGGAGCTGTGACGCAGAATACCATCAGCGGGCGGAGGAGGGACTCCCCATTACGGATGCGCTGATGTACCAAAGCGCCCTTCGGGCGGCTGAATTGGAAATCCAGCGGGGGACAAAGCGGCTTGAAGAGCTGGAGGCCGAGGCGGAAAAACGCCGGGAGGCCATGGTGGAGGCGAAAAAAGAGACTTCCTCCATTGAAAAGCTGCGGGAGAAAAAGCTGGACGCTTACCACAAGGCGGAGGCGAAAAGTGAAGAGCTGTTCATTGAGGAGTTCGTCAGTTCAACCAGGGCCCACGCCGGTGTCGGCGCATAAGAGTCCAAACCGGCGCATAAAAGCGCCGCTTGGAATATAGATATTTTACAGCAGCAAGGAGGTGAAAGAGACTATGGAACAGCTTTACAACGCGATGCTGGCAGGTATGCAGATTCCCCAGGCCGCTCCTCCGTCTCAGAAGGGCGAGGCGTCTCAGAAGGACAGCTTTCAAAAGCTTTTGGAGCAGAAACGGGCGGATGCCCCTCAGACATCCGAGAAGGAGAAGGGTGACGCTCCGCAGAATACTCAAAAGACACAGGATGCTCAAAAAACCCAGGAGACTCAGGAGACCGGAGAGCCTCAGAAGCTCCAGACTGCCGTGCCTAAGGACGGCAAGATTCTGGAAGAGCAGATGACATTGGCGGCAATGCTGATGATGCAGAACCCGCTGGCGGTTGAGGTTGCCGGGGAAAACCGGCAGGTACCGGAGGATTCCAATTTGGAGGAAGGCTTGGCGATCGCCGGCTGTGCCGACAATGAGGAGGGTGGTTTTGAAACCGCATCCTGGGTGTCTGTGGCCGCGGGGACCGGGGAGAATCCCGGTGAACCGAACGCCGTAGCCGGCGAATGGACCGAAACGCAGAATAAGTTAGAGACATCTCCGGAAACACAGGCCAAGGCGCCGGAAGAGGGAGTGGACGAAGAGAACCCCTCAGTGGAAATTAAAGTCGAAACTGGAAAGGCTGAATTCCAGAAAGCGGAGACATCCGATGCGGAGGAGACACCGGATTTCCAAGGCGCGGACACGGAGACCCCCGTGTTTGAAGATGTCAGAGCCGTCCCTGTGAAGGTGGGCGAGGCCTCTAAAACGGAAGAAGCCGCTGAACCCATGGAAAAGCAGATCGGCCCGAAATTGACGGAGGCGCTTCGCAGCGGCGAGACCCGTGTGGAGATTCAATTGAACCCGGAAAACCTGGGTAAGGTAACGGTAGAGATGACATGGAGCAGAGACGGTGGGCTGCTTGTACAGGTTCACGCAGAGAACAGCCGGACGCAGAATCTGCTGGAGAAGAACACCGCAGGCCTGGAGGCGCTGCTCAGCCGAGAGACCCAGCAGGAGGTCCGGGTGGAAGTTCCCCGCCAGGAGGAGAGCCAGCGTCAGGACCTTTATGAGCAGCAGCAGGAACAGCACCGCCGTCATCAGCAGGAGGAGCGCCGGAAGCAGGAAAGCAGCGGCGAGGATTTCCTTCAGCAGCTTCGGCTGGGCCTGATTCCCCTGGAAGGGGAATGATTCTTCTATAGAAAGGAAGTGAATGAGTGAGCGACTTAATGACTGATATCGGTGGTCTGTATGGCACCCATAAGGTGGGCGACAAGGAAGTCAACATTGTCAGGAAGGGCAGCAACCTGGATTTGGACATGACGGATTTCATCACTTTGATGATTACCCAATTGACCAACCAAGGCATTGATAATACGATGGATACCTCTGAGATGCTGAACCAGATGGTGCAGATGCAGATGATCACATCCATGGTCAACATGACCGATGCTGTGACAATGAATTATTCCGCATCGCTGGTGGGCAAATACGTCACTGTGGGCAAGCTTGGTGAAGACGGAAAACTTCAGGAAGTTTACGGCGAAGTTACCGGAACCGGTACTATGGACGGCCAGCAGGTAATTTTTATTGACAACGGCGATTACTACTATCTGAGTGACATTATGGCCGTTGGCAAGCTGCCTCCCCCCAAGGAGGAAGACAAGGTGGAAGGCGGCGAGGGAACGGAAGGGACAGAGCCCACCGACCCCGCGGAGCCTACCGATCCGGCCAACCCCGCCGAGCCCGGCGGAGAGACGCAGAATCCGGACGGCAGCGGGGAGAACGGCGAAGGCTGAGGTGATCTTAACGTGATCGAACGCATAGCGAGACAGAGCCAAATTCAGCAGATACCGGACGCAGGGAAGCGAACGGCTGCCGGCGGCTTTGCTGCGGCATTGCAGCAGGAGCTGGCCAGGGCCGGACAGGATGTCCAATTTTCCAAGCATGCCAGAGATCGGGCCGAGGAGCGGGGCATTGAGATTACCCCCAGCCTCATCGATCAGATTAAGGGCAGCATGGTGCGGGCTCAGGCTAAGGGCGCCACCAATATTCTGGCTATGGACACCGAGAAAGCCTTTATCATTAACGTCCCCCATGCGAAGGTCATCACGGCCATTACGCAGGACGAAATGAAGGACAGCGTATTTACTAATATTGACGGCGCCGTGTTCCTGTAAAAACAGATGGCAGGACCGGTTTTCGGAGGCCATTGGGCTTCGTCCGACTGACGGACCCAGGCGGCGCCAAAGATTGAAAGGAGTTCAAGATTCCCTATGACCGGATCAATGTACGCATCCGTTGCGGGCCTGAAGGCCCACATGCAAAAGCTTACCGTTATCGGCAACAATGTAGCCAACGTTAATACGCAGGGCTACAAAAAGCAGAGAACTGTCTTCCGGGACAGTCTGTACAGCATGTACTCTGCCGGTTCCAACGGCTCGGACAGTGTAGGCGGTATGAACCCCTCCCAGTTGGGCTACGGCTCTCTGGTGGGCAGTATCGACCTGAATATGTCCTCTTCCAGCTACAACCCCGGCAATCCTATGGACTGCGCCCTGGTGGGCGACGGGTTCTTCCTGGTGGGCAGCAAGGACGTGGAGGACAGCGTCAACCCCATGGAATACAATACGGACACCTTTAAAGCGGAGAATCTGAAGTCCCTGAATCTCACCCGCGTGGGTGACTTCTCCTTCAAGGGCGACAACTACCTGACGGATGCCAAGGGCAATATTGTCTATGGCTTTATGGCTACCAGCGAGACGGAGCAGGTCCCCGGCCCCAACGGCACAATGATTACCCGGCAGAAGGTCAGCGACCAGCTGGTGCCTATCCGCCTTCCCCGCTGGGACGAGAACCATGTGATTAAGTATGCCCGGACCGATGTAAAGGTCAAATATGAAAACGGGCAGATTACCGGCGGGGATAAGGTGACAGAGGCCAACGCCCCCGCAGAGCGGCTGGTGGATGACCGGCCTATCTTTAATGTACCTGCAGGCGGCGCGGCAGACGACGCACCAGCCGCCTCTGAGCAATATGAGTTTGCCCAGCTGGACAGCATCAGCATCGACGCAGGTACAGGATGCATCAGCGGAATCAGCAAAGCGGACGGTATGCCGGTGGTTATTGGCTATCTGGCTATCGGAAGCGTTACGAATCCCAACGGCGTGAGCCATGTTGGCAGCTCCTATTACCGGGCCCAGGAGGGTGCCGGCGCGCTGAATGTCTCTATGCTGGGCGGCGTTCAGGAGAATCTGGGCATCGCTCATATCGGCGCCTCCAGACTGGCGCCTCCCGCCGATGCCGATGACGATGCACCGGACTATGTTCCGGGGACCGACGTGGTGGGTACCGGTTCTACCAAAATGATGGTAGGTTTCCTGGAAGGACCCAATGTGGATTTGGCCGAGGAAATCTCCGAATTGATTACTACGCAGAGAGGCTATCAGGCCAATACCCGCATCATCACCGTTACCGACTCCATGCTGGAAGAGCTTGTCAATATGAAGCGTTAAGGCCGCGCTGAATAAAGAATGGCCGCCCGCCGGAGCGTTGCGCTCCGGCGGGCCATGAAAGGATGGTTTTTTATGATTCTTTTGACAAAGAGGAACCACGACAAATTTCTGGTGAACCATCTGCAAATTGAGCATATCGAGTGTATTCCCGAATCTAAAATTACCATGATGAACCACGACTATTACCTGGTTCGTGAGAGCATTGATGAGATCATTCGTAAAATCGCAGAATACAACGCCAAGGTTCAGGATATCCACCGTGAAATCGCGGTATCGGACAAGCGTTGATGCAATATAGATAGAATTCACAAGCTGGAATCTGCCAGTCCGGCTGAGGGAGCGAGGCATTCTAAATGAATATAAACTATATTATCGGTATTGCCGGCGCGTTCGGCGTGTTTTTGCTTGGATGCGTCATGGGTATCAACATCGGCCCCAAAGCGGTGGGCCCCATGTTCACGTTCCAAATAGATAACCTTTGGAACTTTTTCGATGCGGCCTCCATTTTTATCACCATCGGGTGTACGCTGTTCATTGTAGCAGCCAGTTTTTCGGGAGCCATGCTCAAGAGCATGCCCAAGCATTTCAAGATCATTCTGAACAACAAGCTGTTTGACCCCAAGGGCTACATTGACCAGCTGGTGGAGCTGGCCCAGATTGCCCGGAAGAATGGTCTTTTGTCCCTGGAAGAGAAGGCCAACGAGCAATCCGACCCCTTTTTCAAACAGGCGATTATGCTGATTGTGGACGCCAACGACCAGGATAAAGTTCGAGGTATCCTGGAGAACGATATTGAATGCATGTCCGCCCGGCACGAGGACGCTGCGGCCATGTACGATAAGGCATCCAGTGTGGCCCCGGCCTTCGGCATGGTGGGTACGCTGGTGGGCCTGATCAACATGCTGAAATCCATGAACCTCAGTGGTGACGGCGGCGCCAGTAGCCTGGGCACCAGCATGGGCACCGCCCTGATTACTACGCTGTACGGCTGCCTGCTGGCCCACATGGTGTTTGGTCCCGTGGCCCAGCTCCTCCGGGGGCGGGACAGCGAGGAAGTCCTCTGCAAGCAAATCATCGTGGAGGGCGTCATGGCCATCCAAGCCGGCGAAAACCCCAAGTCCCTGCGCGAGCGGCTCCTGACATACATGTCTCAGAAGCAGCGCGAGATGGGCGGCGACGGTTCCGGTGAGGCGAAGGGATAAACACGTCTGCCCGAAAGGAAAGGTGAGCGGGAATGGCGATTAAGAAAAAGAGCAGCGGAGGCGGCGGAGCCAACTGGATGGATACATACGGCGACATGGTGACACTGCTGCTGTGCTTCTTTGTGCTGCTCTACTCCATGTCCAGCATCAGCCAGGAGAACTGGAAAGCCATCGTGCAGAGCTTCAACCCCACAGCGGTGGAGAGTCCCACAGCTACCACCGGCGCAGGAGGCCCTGACGCTGACAATAACGGCGATAGCGGAATCATGTCCATTGAGGAGCAGCAGGAGGAGGTTGAGCAGGATATGGAATCTCTCCTCCAGGCTATTCAAAATTTTGTGGAACAGGAAAGCATGCAGGAGAGCGTCAGCGTCCGGCAGGACGGCGGAAAGATATTTGTGACGTTCAGCCAGTCCGTCTTTTTCGACGGCAACAGCTCTGTGCTCCGCCGGGAGGCATATCCCATTCTGGACGCTGTCAGTGACATGCTCAGCAGCGTGGCGGATTCCATTGACGAGGTCCGGGTTCAGGGGCATACCGCCAGAGCCCGCACCGACGGCAATACCGTAGTGACGGACCGGACACTGTCCAGCCAGCGGGCTACCAATGTGATTATCCATATCCAGCAGAAAAGCACTGTGAATCCGGCGCGTCTTGTCAGCGAGGGCTTTGGTGAGTGGCGTCCTATCGCGCCCAACGACACGCCGGAAAACATGGCAAAGAACCGCCGGGTGGAGATGATTATCAGCGGCCGCGACCTGGAAGCGGAGATGGCCGGGGAAGCCACGCTCAGCCAATTTGAGCAGCAGTACGAAATTATCGTTTAATAGGCCGTGCGGCTTTTGGCAATATCAGAGTAGGGGGGGATGACATGGCAGACGTATTATCACAGGCTCAAATTGATGCTTTGCTGAACGCGGTTCGGAGCGGCGACAAGGATCTGGAGCAATCCAGTGAAAGTCAGGAAAAGAAGTATCAGAAATACGACTTCAGCAGCCCCCGTAAATTTACCAAAGACCGCATTAAAATGCTGAACGGCATTTTCGATAACTACTCTCGAGTAATCAGTTCACGCCTGAACGCCCGCCTCCGCTCCACCTGTGAAATCACGGTGGAGAGTATTGAAGAACAGCGGTATTACGAATTTTCCAATGCCCTGACAGAGGGCGATGTGCTGGGGCTGATTGACGTAGAACTGAAGGACCAGCTGCAGGAGACTCCGGCAATGCTTTTCATCTCGACGACCACGGCACTGAGCATGATGGATCGAATGCTTGGCGGCGAGGGCACGGTGGATGATGATTTGGATTCAGACTACAGCTATACGGACCTGGAGCTGAAACTATATGAGGATTTGGCACTGGACACCGTCAGAATGATGGACCGAAGCTGGGAAAACTACGTGCCGATTAAATTTACATATAGCCGCACCGAGGTGAATCCTACATTGAACCAGGTGATTGGTCTGGATGAGACGGTGGTAATTGCAGATTTGAAGCTGCAGTTTCCGAATATGTCGGGCCGGATGAGCATCTGCCTTCCGGGAGAGGTTTTGACCAACGTCTTCGCGGAAATCAGCCGGGAAAATCCCATGCGAAAAACTACTTCCGAAGATAAGTCGGAGGAGATTTTTGAAAAGCTCCGAGATTCCAAGCTGGAAATTATTGCGGAGCTGGCAAGCACCCAGCTTTCCCTCAGTGATATTTACCATTTGAATGTGGGAGATGTCATTGACCTAGGACAGCCCAAGGAATCTCCCATTTACCTGGAAATCGGCGGCTACCACTGGTTTACCGGGAAAATGGGTACCCACAAGAAAAACATGGCTGTGAAAATAGATGAAGTATGCTATCAGCTTGAGCAAAGGAGCGAGTAGACGGAATGGAGAAAAAATTATTTAGCCCGATGGAGATAGACGCCCTCGGGGAAATGATGAATATCAGCCTTGGCTCCTCTGCCACCGCGGTATCCAATCTTCTGGAGCACAGAGTAGACATCACGACGCCCAAGGTCACAGCTATCAAGACGGCGGATTTTGCTCTTGGCAACCTTGAACCCGCCATGGGCATCGAAATTAAATATGTGGAAGGCCTCTCGGGCAGCAACATCATGCTGCTTAAACGCAGCGACATTAAGGTCATTGTGGATATCCTCATGGGAGGAGAGACGCCGGACGAAGAATTTGAGCTTAATGAGTTGACCATCAGTGCCGTCTGCGAAGTTATGAACCAGATGATGGGCGCTGCCGCCACGGCGATGAGCGACTTTTTGGGCTACCAGGTAGATATTTCCACTCCCCAGCCTTTTGAATTGGAAGACCTGGATGCTTTCAAGCAGAATCACCTCCCTCAGGGAGCGGAAGATATTGTCATTGTCCGTTTTTCTCTGAGAATTGAGGGGGCTCTGGAAAGCGAGTTCATGAATGTTATGAGCGTGGAACTGGCTAAGGGCCTGCTGAAAGGACTGGGGCTGGACAATGAGGAAGAGGAGGAAGAAACGCCCCCCGCACCCGCTCCGGAACCTGAGCCTGAGCCTTCGTCCAACCGGAAGATGAGCCAGGAGGAGATTGAGGCAATGATGGCGGGTATGGCCGGCGGTGCTCCCGCGCCTGCCC
>CAJTJA010000023.1 GCA_910576845.1 uncultured Oscillibacter sp. | reverse complement strand
GTCCCGTCTCGCTTTGGATACTTTACCCTTGGGTACTGCCATTGTGACACCTCCTAATCATACAAAAAGGCGCGGAGCGCTTCTCGTTATTTCTTATCCAAAAGTTTTGCCAGGGCTGCCAGCCGTGGGTCCTGCTCCTTCTTGCAGGAACAGGGGCCGAGATTCAGATCGGCGCCGCACCGGGGGCACAATCCCTTGCAATCTTCCGAACACAGTGTTTTGCTGTCCATTCCAAGAATGAAGGCTGTCCGGGCCAATTCACCCGCGTTTGCCTTTCCATCCTCCAGCAGGACAATCTCGTCGCTGTCCTCGTTCTGGAGTTCCTCTGCCAGCATGCAGCAGTAGGTTACTTCTTTCTCCAGCGGAAATTCCTTCCCGCAGCGGTCACAGACCGCGTCCAGCGTGGTCTGTGCCGTCAGAGACAGCTCCAGCAGGCCGGCGGTGTTTCGGATAACTCCTGTCACCGCTACCGGGCGGCTGATAGGGGTCCGGCCGTCAAACTCCAGGCCGGACAGATCCAAATCGAACTGGAAGTCCAGCCGCCTGCCGGGGGTATGCAGTATGGGTCTTACATCAATTACCATAGACTACCTCGCAACGATACCTCACATATTATAAAGGATGGTCCTGTCAATGTCAAACAATTTTTTCGCTTTTTGCCCTCTTTTTTATTCCTCATCGCTGTTTTCCATGAAAGGCAGGGGAATCCCCAGAAATGCCGGCCGGAATCCCTTCTGAATTTTTTCCAGTGAAGCGGCTTTGTATGCCTCCTTGGGCCACCGGGCGGCCCAGCCTTCCCGGAGCTTTTTTTCCAGCGGGACGCAGACCGGGTCCTCCATCAGCATGGGACTGAGGAAACAGACGATCATCTGTTTGCTGCTCAGCATCGCCAGGGAACGGTTCCAGGGTTTTTGCCGGGCCCAGCCCTCTGCCAGGCCGTCCAAAAGGACTTCTGCCAGGGCTGCGATTTCTTCGCCGCCGCCGGCCAGTGCCGCTTCCCGGAAGAGGGGGCCGTATTGCGTCCGGTAGTCCTGATAGGCTTTGTTGTATTCCTTCCCGGTGAACCGGGCCATCCAGGACTCCCCATCCTGAATGGCGGCCAGCAGGGTTTCGGTGTTTACTTCACTCATGATTGCTCCTCCTTCTCCGGCGAGGCTTCCTCTCTCCGCCGGCTTACCGCCTTCCGCAAGTGATTCCACAGACCAGCCCTGCCGCGGTCCAAGGGCCGGCCAAGGGAGCGCTGCGCCGAAAAAATTCGCCGCCATGCTTGGGTTCCTTCTTTACATTCTCCCGTAAAACAGGTATGATGGACAAAACCCATTCAGGAGGTCCGCCATGCGGGAGCTTACCATCGGGAAAAACGACGCCGGACAGCGGCTGGACCGCTTCGTCGCCAAGAATCTGCCGCTTCTGCCCTCCGCCCTGCTGCAGAAGTACATACGGCTTAAGCGGGTAAAGGTCAACGGCAGGGGAGCCAAGCGGGATGCCCGGCTTCAGACAGGGGATGTTCTCCAATTATATATCAACGATGAGTTCTTTGACAAGCCTAAAGAGGAAAATCTCTTCCTCTCCATTTTTCAGCCACACCTGAATATTGTTTACGAGGACGAAAACCTTCTCCTGGCGGACAAGCGGCCAGGACTGGTGGTCCATGCCGACGAGACGGAGAGAGTCAACACGCTGATCAACCATATTCAAGCTTATCTCTATCAGAAGCGGGAGTGGAGTCCCCGACAGGAAAATGCCTTTGTTCCAGCTCTTTGCAACCGGATTGACCGAAACACAGGCGGCATCGTCATTGCTGCCAAGAATGCCGAGACATTGCGGATCATCAACGAGAAAATCCGGAACCATGAACTGGAAAAATCTTACCTTTGCGCCGCTGTAGGCCGTCTCCGGCCCCCGGAGGGGAAAATTGAGGGATTTCTGCTGAAGGACGAGTCAAAAAAGCTTGTTACCTTTCACCGCCGTCCTGTCCCTGGCGGGAAGAGCGCCGCCACCTTATACAGGACATTGGAAACCCGCGGTGAATTGTCGCTGGTGGAGTGCCGCCTGCTGACGGGCCGGACCCATCAGATCAGAGTCTCTATGGCGGAAGTGGGGTGCCCTCTGCTGGGAGACGGGAAGTACGGGAACGGAAATATAAACCGAAAATACTGTGAGACCCGGCAGGCGCTCTACGCTTACAAGCTGGCATTTTCTTTTCCCACGGATGCGGGACTGTTGAACTATCTGCGGGGCAGGGAGTTCACAGTGCCGGATGTGCCGTTTAAAGAAAAATATTTTCCGGGAAAAAAGTAAAAGCCAATATTTAAAGCATTTGAAAGGATGCCGGGGGAATATAAAACCGGAACGGAGCAAAGACGCTCCGCGTACAGCTGCCTGAGATTTGTCTTGCGCCTTTGACTCGTTGTGGTTATAATAAAAACCGTATCAGTATGTTTGAAAATGAGGCGGTGCGGGCCGCCGGAAGGGATGCTTATGCCGAAGCCTATTATCGCCATCGTGGGCCGTCCCAATGTGGGGAAGTCCATGCTGTTCAATAAGATTATTGGGAAACGATTGTCCATTGTGGAGGACACGCCTGGTGTTACCCGAGACCGCATCTATGGGGAGTCCGACTGGTGCGGCCGGTCCTTTACCCTAGTCGACACCGGCGGCATTGAGCCGCGAACAGACAATCAGATTCTGGAGTTTATGCGCGACCAGGCCCGGACCGCCATCGAGACAGCGACTGTGATCGTCTTCCTGACAGATATTCGTACAGGTCTCACCGCTTCAGATCAGGAAGTGGCCGCCATGCTGCTTCGCAGCGGCAAACCCATTGTCCTGGCAGTGAATAAAATGGACTCCACCGGCGCGCCGGACCCGGATTTTTACGAGTTCTACAATCTGGGAATGGGAGACCCCATCGCCGTCTCTGCCGTTCACGGCCACGGTACCGGGGACCTGCTGGACGCCTGCCTTCAGTATTTTCCGCCGGAGGATGAGGAGGAAGAGGAGGACAGCGCTATTAAAGTGGCCGTCATTGGCAAGCCCAATGCCGGAAAATCCTCTTTGGTGAACAAGATTCTGGGAGAGGAGCGGGTCATCGTTTCCGATGTAGCGGGTACCACCCGGGACGCGATTGACTCCCGCTTTGAAAACGACAAGGGCAAATTCATCTTTATCGACACGGCGGGTCTCCGCAGGAAGAGCAAGGTGGAGGAGGCGATTGAGAAATACAGTGTCCTCCGGGCCACCATGGCGATTGAGCGGGCGGATGTGTGTCTTATCATGATCGACGCCATGGAGGGGGTCACGGAGCAGGATACGAAAGTTGCCGGTCTGGCCCACGAGGCGGGAAAGGCCAGCATTATTGTGGTGAACAAGTGGGACCTGGTGGAGAAAGACGGCAAGACCATGGACCATATGCGGGAGGATATCCGCAAGGCTTTGAGCTTTATGACTTACGCTCCTATCCTCTTCATTTCCGCCAAGACCGGGCAGCGGGTGGACCGGCTCTTTGAGCTCATCGACTATGTGTCCAATCAAGCCTCTACCCGGATTACCACGGGTATGCTGAACGATGTGCTGGCGGATGCCCAAACTCGAGTCCAGCCTCCCACGGACAAGGGACGGCGGCTGAAAATTTACTATATGACCCAAGTGGGAATCCGTCCCCCACACTATGTCATCTTCTGCAATGATGCGCGGCTGTTCCATTTTTCTTATCAGCGTTATATCGAAAACTGCATCCGCAGTACCTTTGGCCTGGAGGGAACGCCGGTTCGCATCTCCGTCCGGCAGAAAGGTGATAAGGAGGTATAAGGCATGGAGGGTTCTATCTATGCGGTTCCCACAGGACTGGCGCTGATTTTGGTACTGATTCTGACAGCGGCGGCGGCTTACTTCCTGGGCTGCTTCAACGGCGCGGTGATTGTGTCCAAGTATATTCTCCGGGATGACGTCCGGAACCACGGCAGCGGAAACGCGGGACTGACGAACTTTCACCGGACATTTGGCGGCAGATTGACGCTGGTGGTTATTCTCTGCGACGTGCTGAAGGCGGTAATTGCTGTGCTGTTGGGGAGCTGTCTTTTCGGTGGGTATTTTCTTTTCGGAAAGTATTGGGCGGCTGTTTTCTGCTTGCTGGGTCACATGTTTCCGTGTATGTTCCATTTCAAAGGCGGCAAGGGCATCCTTTCCGGCGGCACCATCGCCATTATGCTTGACTGGCGGATCGCGCTGGTGGTCTGGGGAGGCTTTCTGATTCTGACAGCTTTGACCAAATATGTATCTCTGGGCTCCCTGTGGGCCGGGGCCAGCTTCCCCTTTATCAGCTGGTACTGCTATCCCGATGTTTGGATTGTGGCGCTGGCCTTTCTCCTGGGAGGGCTGGTAGTTTGGCAGCACCGGGGGAATGCCCAGCGGCTGCTCCATGGCACAGAGAGAAAACTTTCGTTTCATAAGAAAAAGGAGGGCAGCGCATGAAAGCAGTGGTATTAGGCAGCGGCGGCTGGGGCACGGCCCTGGCTCTGGTGCTCCTTGACAATGGCCATGACGTGACCCTTTGGTCCCGAACTCCCGCCAAGGCGGAGGAAATGGCCCGGACCAGGGAGAATCCGCTTTTGAAGGGGATTCTTCTGCCGGAGACCCTTGCCGTTACCGGGGACATGAGTTGTCTGGAGGGGGCGGATTTGGTGATCAGTGCGCCTCCATCCTTTGCCGTCCGGAAGACGGGAGAGAAGACCGCTCCTTATCTGCGGCCTGAAACGATTCTGGTAACGGTTTCCAAGGGCATTGAACGGGATACAAATCTTCGCATGAGCGAGGTGCTGCGGGAGGTTACGGGAAATGTCTGCCGGGTGGTGGCTCTCTCCGGGCCTTCCCATGCGGAAGAGGTTGGACTGCGGCTGCCGACCGGGTGCGTCGCTGCCTGCCCGGACCGGGATGCGGCCCGCTCTGTCCAGGATGCTTTCATGAATGAACGGTTTCGGGTCTACACCAGCTATGATATCATAGGGGTGGAGCTGGCGGCGGCATTAAAGAACGTTATTGCTCTGAGCTGTGGCATCTGTGCCGGTCTGGGCTTTCAGGACAACACCAAGGCTCTGCTGATGACCCGTGCTATGGCGGAAATTACCCGTTTGGGAGAGTATTTGGGCGGGGCCCGCAGAACATTCGGGGGCCTTGCGGGCATGGGGGACTTGATTGTCACCTGTACTTCCATGCATTCACGGAACAACCGGGCGGGCATTCTCATCGGACAGGGCAGAACTGTGCAGGATGCCATGAAGGAAGTGGGCGCGGTGGTGGAAGGCTATTATGCCGCTGAAAGCGTTCATCAGCTTGCGGAGCGGGAGAATGTGGAAATGCCTATCTGCCGCTGTGCCTACGAAGTGCTTTACAAGGGCAAACCGGCCAGAGACGTTGTCCCGGAACTGATGGGCCGGGAAGGAAAGGATGAGCTGCTGGGAACGGCTTGGCTGTGATGAAAGTAAATACTGTGTTTCCTGCATTCAAGGGCCTGCTTTCAGCAGGCCCTTGCGCTGTTTATCCGCCAAATAAATGAGCGTTTTGACGGTGTGAATGCTTCGAATTTGGAGTGATAAAAGGCAGCGGAGCGGGTTAGGAAAGCAATCGGAGGCGCTTTTTGAAAATTACGGAACATGCTCGGTTTTTGCGCGGAAATTGGAAGCTTTTAGCGGCCGTCCATTGCCCCGGAGCTAGTGGCGGCAGCAGCCGGTTATATCCTGTGCTTATGGGTTCTTTTTTCCAAAAATGCCAGTACTGTTGGAATTTGTCATAATTTTGAATTATGAATCCCATAAATAATGAGTATTTTTCAATAATGCTTTTTTAGAGTAAAATAAAACAAAGTAAGTAGTGCGGTTCAATGGGAGTTTGACCGGGGGTGGTAGAATGAATCGCGGGAATGTCGCGTGACGGGATGAGACAGGCCGCCTTATGGATTGGATTGAGGTGCTCAAAATGCATGTGGGGCTCTCTGTGATTTAATGCGGTATATTGGGCTTCAGACAGGCAGGCGCCCGCTCTTATATGATTAGGCCGTGCTTGATCTGGAGTCTGTTTTAAAACCGTCAAAACGCCGTCTCAGGGCATCCTTTTCCGCCAGGACTGCGTTGATTTGACTTGAAATCCGTCAGGATTCCCGCGTCAAATCGCCTTGCCTGACGAAAAAATCTGCCCCAATCCGACATTCCGCTGGTTTTAAAACAGACTTTAGTCAACAGTCAACGCAATTGAAAAGAGAGAAATACTTTTTTTACTGTGCTGGCTATAAATGACAAAGCGTCAAGGCGGCGGGCGTTTTTCAGCGCTCTACATTGAGTTGCTTTGTCAAACAAAAAGTATGGCTGCGTTAAATCTCCTTGATTGGTGAAAAAGTCTGTTGCTGTTGGGAGTTCCGCCATTTATCAAGCAAGGTCTGGATTGGCTGTGCGTTTGCTGCCGCATAGTCAAATGAGCAAAATTTCTTTGCCCCAGGGCAGGGTGCCGCCTTGCTAAAAGGTGAGTACTTTTGTTCCATTTGTTTCGATCCGTTATGTATAGCCGGCGAATGTTGGTATCCGCTGCTTTCGCCGGGCACTTTTCAAGCGATGTCTAAAATGCGCCGCGATTCAAATCATACTAGTTAGGAGGAATTTTGTTGTGAAAAAGGTGATTAATGTGAAAAAGGCGAGACGGCTTCTGGCAGTGCTTCTTACTCTCGCAATGGCTGTTACTCTTGCGGCATGCAGCTCCAACACACCCGCAAATGATCCGCCTGCTTCCCCTGAAAATTCCGGTGACGTTACTCCCTCTGGGCCTGATACTCCTCCTGCGGAAGATGGCTTCGCTCTTCCGGATGCTCCCTCTAAGCCGGTTCTAATTCAATTTGCCGGCGGGGCCAGCGGCGGTACGTTCTTCTTGATTGCAAATGCTGTTGCGCAGGTTCTGAATACGAATTATTCTGATTACGTCTCCTGTTCTACGCAGGCAACATCCGGCAGCGTGGAAATTCTGAATCTGCTGGAGAACAGTGAGGTAGATTTTGGCTGGAGCCAGTCCGGCATGGCGGCTCAGGCCGTGGCCGGAACAGCTCCGTTTGACGCTCCCCACAACAATATTTCCAGTGTAGTGTATGGCTATCCGAATGTCTGCCATGTCATCGTTACCAAGGACAGCGGTATAGAGTCCGTTGCCGATTTGGCCGGCAAAACATTTTCTGTCGGCGGTTTGGGCAGCGCCGCGGAGCTGAACATGCGGGAAATTTGCTCGGTCTATGGGTTGGACTACCTGGAGGGTAAGGCTTTCCGGGCGGAAAATGCCAGTGACAACGATTTCCCCGACATGATTTCTAACCGGCAGATTGACGGAGGCTTTTCTGCTGCCGCTATTGGTGCCGGCGCGGTGGTCAACTGCATGACTACCGGCAACTGCAAGCTGGTTTCTCTCAGCGATGAGGCGATTGCTGAGTTGTGTGCTTTGAACCCCGCTTATTTTGAGTATACTATTGAGGCTGGTACTTATGCCAATCAGGATTATGATGTTAAGACGGTTGCTGTCGCCAACTATATCTATTGCCGCTCTGATTTGGATGATACCACTGTTCAGGCATTCTTGGACTGCATTTTCCAGAATACCGAGGAGCTGGCCATTGCTCACTCCGCTATTGAGAATATTACTCCTGAAACTGCGGTCAGCGGACTGACGGTGCCTCTGCACCCCGGTGCGGAAGCTTATTTTAAAGCTAACGGAATTATTGAATAACGATACAACCGGGAAAGCTGCTGCGGGATTCTCTTTTCTGGGAATCCCGTGGCAATCCAAATCTTAGCGGTTAGATTACACACCTGTTTATGTCATTAAGGAGGCGCACTGTTGAAACCAAACGAAAGCGAGAGAAAAAAGGTGACTTTCACCGAAAGTACGCCTCAAGAGGCGGAAAAAGAAAAGCGCATTGCAGATCTGATTGACAATGCAAATAGCCTTTGTGAAGAAGATATAGATAAAATGATTGCCAAGGTGGAGGCGGAATCCCAATTTCGTGAGAGTAAGGGAACACTGGCGATAATTATTGCCGTGCTGTCCGTCGCGATGAGCGTGTTTCATTTTTGGCTGGCTGGGTTTAGTCCCGTCACCGGCTCAAAGGCGCGCATCCTCCATTTAGCGTTTGCCCTGTGCCTGACTTTTCTGGTTTACCCGCTGAGCAAAAAACGTGATCGTTTTACCCTTTACGACGCGCTTCTTGCTGTTATGGGCGCGGTGGTGAACCTTTACTTGTTCTTTAATATTGACCGCATTGCAATTAACGCAGGAACACTTGTAACACTGGATTTGGTTATGGGCGGCCTCACCATCGTGCTGGTGGTTCTGGGCGCGCGGCGGGCTATAGGTCCTGCCTTGTCCGTCATTGCGGTGCTTGCTTTGCTGTATGCTTATTTGGGTCCTTGGCTACCGTCGTTTATGATGCACCGGGGCTATTCCGTTTCCAGGCTGATTAACCATCTGTATATCTCCCTGGAGGGCATTTTTGGCACGCCCTTGGGGACAACCTCCAGTTATGTGTTCCTGTTTGTGATGTTTGGAGTTTTCCTTTCGGAAACCGGACTGAGTGAGTTTCTGACTAAGGCCGCTCTTTGTTTGGCAGGGACAAAACCAGGCGGCCCGGCGAAAATGGCGATTCTCTCCAGCGGCTTTTTTGGTATGATTTCCGGCAGTGCGCCGGCCAACGTGGTGACGACAGGCGCCTTTACAATCCCCCTCATGAAGGAGATGGGATATAAGTCCCACTTTGCTGGGGCAGTGGAAGCTGTCGCTTCTACCGGCGGACAAATCATGCCGCCGGTGATGGGTACCGCCGCCTTTATTATGGCGGAAATTTTGGGCATTTCTTACCGGACCATTATTTTTATGGCCGTGATTCCGGCGGTGCTTTACTATGTGGCTCTATGGTTTTTTGTGGATTTGGAGGCGCGGAAGTGCGGCCTTAACGGCCTGCAGAAGGAGCAGCTGCCGGAGCTGAAGGAATCGTTCAAGACCAATGCGATCATGCTGCTTCCTGTGATTTTGATGCTGGTCTTGATTCTCAGCAACTATACGGCATATTTTGCCGCTTTTTGGAGTACCGTGCTTCTGGTTGCGCTGAGCATGTTCAACAAAAAGACCCGACTCAATCCCCAGAAGCTTCTCAAAGCCATTATCAAAGGCGTCAAGCAGACTATCTCCGTTTCCATGGCCACCGCCGTTGTGGGCATCATTATCGGTATTGTCAACTTGACTGGTTTGGGACTTCAGCTGGCAAATCTGATTATCACCCTTTCCCACGGCCATCTGCTGGCTACAATGGTTTTGACCATGCTGGCTTGCTTTGTCCTGGGCATGGGGCTTCCTACTTCCGCCGCTTACATTGTAGCTGCGGCTGTTGCTCCCGTCGCTATGGTAAAGCTGGGCGTTCCCGCCGCCTCCGCGCATATGTTTATTTTCTACTATGCGTGTCTTTCTTCCATCACGCCGCCAGTGGCCTTGGCTTCGTTTGCCGCTGCAGGGCTGTGTGGAGCTCCGATGAGAAAAGTCGGATGGACGGCGGTTCGTCTGGGTATTATCGGATTTGTAGTACCGTATATGTTTGTATATTCTCCTGAGCTGTTGATGCAGGGAGAGGTGATTCGGATTGTAATTGCATTTATTACCGCATGTATCGGGAGCTTCTGCACGGCTTCTGCACTGCAAGGTTATTTCCGGACACATGCCAAGTGGTATGTGCGCCTGATGATGGGGGCTGCGGCGCTGCTAATGATCGACTCAAACTGGATGAGCGATATGATTGGCATTGCTCTTATCGTGGTTTCCTACATACTGCAAACAATGCGGCTGAAAAGAGAGAAAGCGCTGTCTATAGCGTGAGGAAGTAAGGAATTTTTGAACCCTCTGGGAATGTTTTTATCAAGATTTCCTACCTTCGATTGAAAAGGAGCAGCACGGTTTTTCGGAGTCAAAGCAGACGCTGGCAGCCGTGTTGCTCCTTGCTTATCAGAGGTATATTCGCTTTATGTGCAGATCAAGTTAAGAACAATACACTGTGGTCGAAACACCAGCTTTGTTTTATCATTTGCCGGTGACTTTTGCGGAGAAAGGTATGGTCGTCATGAACGCTGTCTGTGCGAAGATTATTGCGCCAAGAACCTTCGCTTTTGTTGAGGAAACGCTTCCGGCGCTGGGGCCTCATGGTATATTGGTACGTATAGATTCGGTTGGTCTGTGCCGGAGTGATCTTCCGCGCTACACCGGAGTAGCGTCTATTGAGATTTCTCCGGAGGGGTACCGGGAATCGTCTGTCATGAAATTTCCAGGTATGGTGGGGCATGAACCGGTTGGCACTGTGATTGATACCGGCGCGGAAGTGACTCGTTTCCAGGTTGGAGACCGGATCACCGGACATATGCCGACTTGTTTTCGCACGCATCTTGTCATCCAGGAGGATGCAATGGTGTTCAAGCTGCCGGAAACACTGCGCGGGGATTACCGTTTCTGTGTAGCGGAACCACTGGGCTGCATCGTGAACATTTTGAATACGGTTTTGGAGGAATCGCCGGGCAGGGTTGCGGTGGTTGGCTGTGGTCCTCTCGGTCTTCTGACCATTTCCGGTTTACGCGGCCTTGGCATGGAAGAGATTACCGCGGTAGATCTGGACCGGCGCAAGTTGTCGGATGCTCAAGCATACGGCGCTTCCGCCACGCTTTGCCCGGCGGAAGAAGATGTGCGCAAAGCGGCTTATGCGCTGACAAATGGGCATTTCTTCGATACTGTCGTGGAAATTACAGGAAGTCTTTACGGATTAGAAACAGCGTGCAGAATTATTAAATTTGCGCATAGAAACGGAATACAGAATGCTCCTTATCATGGCCGCGGCCGTGTTTTGGCCTGTTCAGTTTATGGCGGAGGCGAATCCTTCCCCTTTGGCCTGGCGCATGATATGATGCTCCGCACGCCGGTAATTTACGCGGTACACCCCTCTGCTGCGCCGGATGTGCTGGAAAATGACCGCAAAGGTGTTGAATTTTATCAAGCTGGAATTCTTCCGCTTGATAAGATGATTACACATACCTGCCGGTTTGAGGAATTGGCGGTTGGGTTCTCTTGGCTGGAGCAGGCGCCGGAGGGGTATCTCAAGGGGCTTGTGCTGTTTGACCATTGAAAGAGGCACCGCCATGCGGTAGTTGCCTCTTCGCTGGGGATCACGGTGAATTATTCATAAAGAAAATGATTCAGATTGCTGGGGTTCAGGTTCTGCCGGGCGGTGTGGTGTTTGTGACCCAGTCCCGCCTGGAGGAAATAAAAGCCAACGAAGATGGGATTGTCGCGAAAATACGTGCTGGCGAAGAGGTTTAACCGTAATTCTAACAATTCTAAACTTTAAAATGTTGCAAAAGTCTTCTGCCGCGGTCTTATTTCGCGGCAGAAGACTTGCTATTGTATGTTGTTTTCAAAGCTTACGGAAATAAACCATACCAGTGCCATGACAGCGCCGGTATGGTTTATAAACTTTATAAAATTAATTTATATAGTCTTTTTGGGAAAAGGCATTTGACCGTGGCTCAGACTTTGGCGGCATAGAAAGGCCAGACAGGCTTCCATCAGGCTTCAAGATACTCAAAGTTCATAATAGAAGCCAGCTCCGCAAGCTCTTTCCGGTAATCGCCGGGAGCTACGGCATAATGCTGGGTAGTACCGAAGCGGAGGAGCTTTCCGAATACTTCGGCGGGGCTTCCGGTAAGCGGCTTCACCCTTCCGTGACAGAAGCTTGCGTGGAAGTAATCCACGTCCTGGGCTTCCACCACTGTACATGCCATTTTAAACCCGCCGTTGGATTGAGACAGATGAAGCATGGTCTTAACGCCTTGGCCGATTACCTGCCAGGCGAAGCCCGCTCCGGGAAATTCAACATCTGCGTTCAACAGGCGGGTATCCTTGGCAATCTTAACCTTGCTGTCAGGGTTTGTGTAATCGTTAGGGCCTCCATGCCCGATGTCTACAAAGCCGGTGACGGGATTGATATATCCGGGTTCTACAACGACGGCCGGTTTTCCGGAGAGGATACGAAGAATATAGGCCGCAGTACCGGCGCCGATATCCCCCTCGGGGGTAGCGGGGATGCCATGGCCGTTGGGGCAGGGAAGAAAACCGGGACGCAGACCCAGGTCCTTGTGCAGAGCGCCATCCAGATCATTCATGACGATGTAGTCGGCGCCTGCCGCTGCGGCAACCCGGTCCATAGCGATGGAGGAACGGACGGAAGCGGCCAGTTTATCCATGTCCACGTCATCCATAACGGCATACTTGTCCGTCAGCTGTTTCAATGCTGCCTGGACGTCACTGTCGGGAATGCTGTCCATCTCTCTGCGCACGGCGGAAGCTGCCAGAACCTTTACCTCCGGGCCGACATGCTGAAACAGGGAGAACCCGTCAACATATGTAGACCACATGACCTCATGATGCCGGGAAATGTGGGCGACGACAGCTTCTTTCAGTCTGGCGCGGACGTTGGCGGCGGCAAAAAAAAGCCTGGCCTTTTCCATGATATCATCGTACGTGCCTAAGACGGTTTCCAGCATAGACCGCTTTATCCGGGCAATGGAGCCGCCCGCCTGAAGGGAACCGACGAGACCGCGGACTGTGTTGGCGGCAACACTGTCATTGGCGCTGAAGGTAGTTTCAAAGGGAATATTTTCGGGAATCATGCTGGCGAAGAGTACCGGCATCGCGGGCATATCCCGCTGGAAGCGAATCCAGTTGGCGTCGGGAGCCCAGGAGAGATACAGGGCGAACACCCCTTCGGCCTTTTCTGCCTGGAAAGCCTCCATCGCCCGATCCAGATCGCTGCGTGTGTAGACAATACCGGTATAAATTAAATTGGCAAATTGCTTCAGGCCGTCCAGAACACGGCCTTCCAACTTGAGCATGCGGGATTCATAGGTTCCGTCGGGTGTATCTTTCCCGGAAAGACGCAGGCCGTTATTGCTGAACAGCAAAACGCCTATTTTGGGTGTATTCATATTCATCATAGCCATTATCTCATCAATTCATAAATTTGTTGGATATCTTCAGGCTTCAAAGGATGCATATTGCCCACATTGATTTGAGACAGTTCGGCAATGTCCTCATCCTTTACGCCCAATTCCTCCAGAGTGACCGGCATGCCTAAGGAGCGGTTGAATTCTTTCAGGCGGCGGATGGCTTCCAGAACAGTAGACTCGGGGTCGTAAGGATTATAATCGACGCCCCATACCTTGATGGCGTAGCGAAGGAAACGAGGCATGTGGTCTCTGTATACATACTTCATCCACGCGGGGCAGACGGTGGCCAGCCCGGCGCCGTGGGCGGAATCATATTTCGCGCCGATCATGACCTGAATACGGTGACAGGCGCTGTCCTGAATGCGGCCGACGCCGACGGTATTGTTGTGAGACATCATGCCTGTCCACATGATCTGTGCCCGAACATTGTAATTGGTGGGTTCGGTGATAGCCTTGGGACCCAGCTTGATCATGGTGCGCAGCAGGCCCTCGCAGAATTCGTCTGTGAGTTCATTATCCTGCACCGGGGTAAAATAACGCTCATGGGTGTGCATCATGATATCTACCACGCCGCAGGCGGTTTGATATGCGGGCAAGGAGTACGTCAGCTCCGGGTTCATGATGGCAAAGCGCGGACGCATGCAGTCATGGTTGCAGGCGGACTTTACGCCAAGCGCTTCGTTATTCAAAACGCAGCTGGAGGAACCCTCACTGCCTGCGGCGGCAATGGTGAGAATACAGCCGACAGGCATCATGACGGTGGGATTTTTCGTGCGCAGAAAATAATCCCAGACGTCTCCGTCGTACAGAGCGCCGATGCCGATGCCTTTGGCGGTATCAATTACGCTGCCGCCGCCAATGGCCAGCAAAAAATCAATTCCTTCTCTTTTTACAATTTCAATGCCTTTTCTGACATGCTCCACCCTGGGATTGGGCTGCGCGCCGCCGAATTCCACCGCTGGAATCCCGGCTTCTTCCAGATACCCTTTTACGCGGGCCAGAAGTCCGCTTTTGACAACGCTGCCGCCGCCATAGACAAGCAGGGCCTTGGTGGCGCCTTGTTCGCGGCAGAGCGTGCCGGCATTTTGCTCTTGATCTTTGCCGAAGACAAATTTTGTGGGGCAATAGAAAGTGAAATTATTCATTGCTGGCCTCCTATCAATTCGATATTCAGTTGGGATTTTTGATTGCGTGGCCTGCGGCCCAGCAGAGCGTGCCGCAGGCTGTGTGTTTAAATAAATCATAACACAAGGAGCAGGATTGTAAAAAGACCATTTTTTTATTGGTACTATAACTATATGTTATTTATTTCTGCTGAATTCGACAAATCTATTTCTTTTCCTGAAATTATGCGCTATAATGACCAATATACTCGGTTGAACAGGAGCGTGGCGCTTATGATAACGGCCAGACATTTGAAGGTTTTTTATGAAGTGTGCAAACACATGAATATGACAAAAGCCTCTCGAGAGCTGTATATTTCGCAGCCGGCCGTCAGCAAGACCATTCATGATATCGAAGAGGAGTACAAGATTAAACTGTTTGAGCGTTGGAATAAAGCGCTTTACCTGACTCCGGATGGAGCAATGCTTTTCGAGTATGCAGAGCAGGTAGTGAATATGCTGGATGTGATCGATAAGCAGCTGCAGTCCAGGAAATTCAAGGACCTGGTTCGGGTGGGGGCGAGTATTACCGTCGGCACCAGCATTTTAGGAGATATCGTGGCTGGGTATTGCGCACAGAATGACGCTGTGCGGATTGAGGCGGTGGTGGACAATACGGCTGTGATTGAGGAATACCTGCTCCAGGGAAAGTTGGACTTGGCCATCATGGAAGGACGCATTACCAGCCTGGATATCAAGTCAAATCCGATTGGGAGCTCGGATATTGTACTGGTGGTGAATTGCCTGCATGAGCTCTATGCCAGAGAAAACGTTGTGGTTGAGGACCTGGAGGGGCTGGATTTTATTGTCAGGGAAAAGGGCAGCCGCACG
This sequence comes from uncultured Oscillibacter sp., assembly GCA_910576845.1. Classification (GTDB taxonomy): domain Bacteria; phylum Bacillota; class Clostridia; order Oscillospirales; family Oscillospiraceae; genus Oscillibacter. The sequence continues at coordinate 20,183 of CAJTJA010000023.1, read as the reverse complement.
CGGGAGAGCTTTGCTATGGCCATGGAGCAGCATAACGTTAAATGGAATGCCGCATGGTCCTGCCATAATACGCAGGCCATAAAAAATGCCGTGGACGCAGGCCTTGGCGTAGGCGTGCTGTCCAGGCTATCTGTACGCAAGCGCCTCGCGAGCGGCCGCTTTCGGGCCCTGGACGTATTCGAGAAACCACTGAAGCAACATATGCGCATTGCGTTTTGCCAGGGCCGGTATATGTCGCAGAGTACCAGGGACTTTATGGACTATACCATAAAGCAGATTGAGATTATTCTAAATGAGAAAAATTCATAACTGTAGATTATAGCTGTAATCATATAACGGTATTTTTCATTTCTCCATTCCTGTGCTATGCTGAAAATGCAGCAAGGGTTATGTTTCAAAAAGCGCAGCGAGGGGCTTCTGACTTCTTGAGACATGCCAAAAATAAAAAATGTGGAGGAAATGAAAATATGGATGTTAAAAAGTTTTCCGGCGTGTATCCCGCGGTAATTACCCCGTTTGATGAGAAGGGCGAGGTTGATGTCGAGAAGCTCACGAATTACATTAATTACCTTTCCGATAAGGTGGACGGTTTGTTTGTCGGCGGGAGCTATGGTTCCGGTCCCGTTATGACGCCCGCCCAGAGAAAGACCCTTTGTGAAGTGACGGTGAAGACCTGCAACCATCGTATTCCTGTGATTATGCATATCGGCTGCACGAATCTGAACGACACGATTGAGCTGGCGCAGCATGCTGAAGCTTGCGGGGCCGATGCCATTGCCGCCGTGACGCCGTTCTATTACCGTCATATTCCCAGCGTTATCAAGCAGTACTATAAGGACCTCATTGATTCCGTCAAGCTGCCTGTGATTGCCTATAACAATCCCAAATACTCCAATTTTACCATCACCGGTGATTTCCTGGCGGAACTGGCCGACATCGGCCTGCAGGGCGTCAAAGACAGCAGCGCGGATATCAGCCTGTTTTATGACTTTATGGCCAAGGTGAAGAAAGACGATTTCCTTTTCCTGATCGGCTCTCAGACCCATTTGCTGCCTGCGGTTGTGGGCGGTGCCCATGGCTGTGTTTCCGGCCTGTCCAACGCTTTCCCCGCATTCATCAAGGAAATCTACAACAAGTGCAAAGAGGGCAAGTTTGCAGAAGCCCGCGATCTGCAGCTGAAGGCCAACCTGCTGCGCTCCGTTACCGGCAGTGGAATTCCTGTGCCGTTCTACCATGCGGTTCTGCCTATGCTGGGGGTGGATATCGGACTGCCTAAGCGTCCGTTCCTGCCGCTTCCCGAGGCGGAGGTTGAGCGGATTCGCAAGGCCCTGACCGAGACGAAGATGATTATCAGCTGATTGCGAGAGCTGGTACAGTAAGAGAACTTTTGTACACATCAGCGCATTTTCTGCGCTGATGTGTACTCTCAATTAAACAGATTGCTGCGGAGCGGCGGAATGGAGGTTCTTATGCCGGAACTCGTTACATTAGGAGAGACCATGGTGGTTTTTGACAGTGTTTCCAACGGGCCTTTGCGCTATGCGTCCAATTATACCTGTCATACCGGCGGCGCGGAGACCACTGTTGCGGTGGGCGTGGTGCGCCAGGGACATACGGCAGGCTGGATTAGCAGCCTTGGGAACGATGAATTCGGCATGCTGATTCGCAGAACCTTTATGGGCGAAGGGGTGGACTTGAGTCAGGTAACCTATAGCGACGTCCATCCAACCGGGATTTTTTTCCGGCAGGCTGCTGGAAGTGGGGAGTTCCGCAATTTTTATTACCGAAAGAATTCCGCAGCCAGCGTAATGACGCCGGAGATGCTGGATGAAGCGTATATTGCCAGTGCAAAAATTCTGCATATCACGGGGATTACGCTGGCGGTCAGCAGACAGGCGGCACAGACTGCTGTCCGGGCCATGGAAATCGCGAAAGAGCATGGCGTCACAGTCTGCTTTGACCCGAATCTGCGCCTGAAGATGTGGACATTGGAAGAGGCAAGGGAGAGCATTCACGAGCTGTGGCCTCTGGTGGATATCGCCCTGCCCGGTGTTGAAGAAGGGGAGCAGCTTTTTGGCGAGAGCGATCCTGACAAAATCGCGGAGAGGATTCAGCGCTACGGAGTGAAGACAGTGATTGTCAAGACCGGGGCGGCAGGAGCCATTGGCTATGAGAGAGGGGAAAGAGTGGTTTCTCCGGGATTCCGGGTGGAGCATGTTGTGGACGCCTTTGGAGCTGGTGATTCTTTTGCGGCGGGAGTGATTGCCGGCAGGCTGAAGGGATGGTCCTTGGGGGATACCCTGCGCTATGCCAATGCTGTTGGCGCCATGGCGGTTTCAGCCCCCGGCAATATTGAGGCGCTCCCCACATATGAGCAGGTTATGAAATACCTTGCGGGGGAGGCAGCTGCCTCCAGATAAAAAATCATCCGTGATCCTGTATCTGCAAATGACCACAATTGCGGATACAGGATTTTTTCAGGAGGGGACAGGTATGAAAAGCAGCGAGGTGCGCCTCCCGGCTTCCAAGCTTCAGGATATCCGGCTGGTGGTATGTGACATGGACGGAACTGCACTTAACAGAGAAAAGGAATTCAGCTCTGGAATGCTGGCGGCGTGGTCAGCACTGCGGAAAGCAGGGATTCCCTATACCATTGCCTCTGCGCGGGCGCCGTCGATGCTGGGAGTTTTTTGTGCCCAGGCGGAAATCAGCAATATACCGGTGATTACGCTGGAAGGAGCGCTTGTGGTGAACTGGCCCGGGGGAGAGGTCTTATATGAGCGCCTGATGGAAGAGGCTGATGCGAAGCGGGTTATGGAATATTGTCATGAGAGCGGCTTGGATTATACCGTTTATACCGCGCGTCGGGCTTATTTGCGAAGAGACACCCGAAGGGGCTGGCGCTTTGAGAAATACAATGCCTTGGCAGACCGGTATGGATTGGAGCGTGTGAAGACCGCTGTCTACGAGGAATTTTCACCCCAGAGCATCTCCCGGGAAGGCGTATATAAAATATTTGTGGATAACCCAAGCGACGGCTGTACGGAGAAGCTGAAAAGATTTCTCAGGGGAATGGCACGAGTACGGACAGATTCTTCGGAGGGAAGTTCCATAACCGTTATGCATGAAGCGGTGTCCAAAGGGGAAGCGCTGAGGCTGCTCCTTGCCCACATGGGTATTTCCAAGGAGCAGGTCTGCTGCTTTGGCGACTGGTATAATGATCTGGATATGCTGGCGTCCTGTCCGCATTCTGTTGCAATGGGAAACGCCGTGCCGGAAATTAAACAGGCCGCAGGTTATGTGACATACTCCAATGATGACGATGGGGCAGCGTATTTTATTAATCAATATCTTTTGAAATGACGGCAAGGGAAACGTATGCCGATTGAGTGCATCAGCATTTAAAAACAGCCTGCAAGCATGTTGGCATGCGTTAGGCTCCAGCTACAGCGCAGGCAGCTAAAATGCTGCTGGGTTCAATAGTGGATAACCGGAGGTTATTGGATAAATAAAAAAACGGGATTTCATTTATGTGAAAATTTGATGTATAATTTTTATAGGAAAGAGAAGGGGAAAGACTGAAATTTTGTCCTGAATCTCCATGTTTTTGGGATAAGCGCTTCCTGTGCCGCCGGGCGGTAGCCTGTAGGACGGAAAACCAGAAAAGCCAGGGAATTCGCTTCTGTAATGGAAAGGTGATGACGATGAGTGATTTATCCCCAGTGAAAGAAGTACAGATTCGCCGCTTCGCGCACCAGATTCGTTTGGAAACCCTTCGGGAATTGGTAGGACTGGGCTTTGGACATGTGGGAGGGTGCATGTCCATCTGTGAGCTGCTGGCTGTGCTTTATTCAGGGCAGCTTCATGCCAGCCCTGCTGAAAAGGATGATCCGAACAGAGACCGGCTGATCTGTTCTAAAGGCCATGCCGGACCGGCCGTTTATGCGGCGCTGGCGCTGCGGGGATTTATGCCCCTGGAGATGCTTTCAACATTGAACAAGCCTGGGACGCGCCTGCCCAGTCACTGTGACAGAAATTTGACGCCTGGGATCGATATGACGACGGGCTCCCTGGGACAGGGACTCTCCGTTGGCGTGGGAGCGGCTCTAGGCTGCCGATTGGATGGGCGTGAGAGCAGTCTATATGTCATTGTCGGTGACGGCGAGGCGCAGGAGGGCCAGATTTGGGAAGCGGCTATGGCGGCGTCTCAATTTCGGCTCTCCAATCTGATCGTTTTTATTGACCACAATGGCTATCAGATCAACGGCCCGATTTCTCAAATCAACGATATCAGCAATTTTGCGCAGCGGTTTGAGAGCTTCGGTTGGAACACGATTGAAGTGGACGGTCACGACGTCAGGCAGCTCCATGAGGCCATTTCCGAGGCTAAGCGCTCTGAGGAAAAGCCCACGGCGATCATCATGCGCACTGTCAAAGGATATGGCTGTAAATACGCGCTGGAATCGGCCCGGTGTCACAGCCTGAATATGCCGGCGGACAAGCTGGCGGAATCTATTGCCTTGGTAGAGGAAGAAATTGCCCGCTGTGATGAAATTTTAAGAGAGGGGGCGGAGGAAAATGCGTGAAACGGTGATCTATGACGGTTCCTGTGACCATGAGGAAATTCGGAAAATATATGCGCAGATTATGGATGAGCTGATGGAAAAGGATTCCCGCGTAGTTGTGGGCGATGCGGATGTGGGGTTTTCGGTATACGGAGAACGGATGCAGGCAATGCGTCAAAAGTATGGAAGCCGTTTTTTCGATGTGGGAATTCAGGAGGGCAATCTGGTCGGTATGGCTGCCGGACTATCTCTGGTGGGAAAGCTCCCCTATATTGCGATTTTTGCCCCGTTCCTGACCCGGCGCGTCTACGATACGATATTCGTGTCCCTGGCTTATGCGCGCTTGGGAGCAAAGCTGATTGGCTGTGATCCTGGATATACGTCCGCCTATAACGGCGGCAGCCACAGTGCGTTGGAGGACACGGGAATCATGCGCTGCATTCCCGATATTATCATCGTGGATGTGACCGACAGCCGTATGCTGCGGTGGGCTCTGGAGGAACGCAGCCAGCCTGAAAAGCTCTGGTATATCCGTACGCCAAGAAGCATCAAGATGAAAAAAGTCTACGGCCCTGCGGCGGAATTTTCTCCCGGACATGCTTTGACTCTGCGGGAGGGAAGCGATGTGACTCTTCTGGCCTGTGGTCTGATGACGGCGAAAGCGCTGGAAGCGGCGGAGCTTTTGCAGAAACAGGGAGTCTCTGCGCGGGTTGTGGACCCTGTGACGGTAAAGCCTTTGGATGCGGACTGTGTAGTTCGCTGCGCACAGGAGACCGGCGCCATGGTCTGTTGCGACAATCACCGGGCCCTCGGTGGACTCTGCTCAGCGGCCGCAGAAGCACTGGCTGAGGCCGGAGCTTGCTGCCCCTTTGAAAAGGTGGCAATTGGCGAGCGTTTTGGAGAAGTGGGCTCCGCCGATACACTGTGTGCAAAATACGGCCTGGATGTCGGCGATATCGTTGCGGCTTCTCTTGCGGCTGTCGAGAGAAAATGAGAAGCGGCGCGCATAGACCTGGTTTGAAAAATGAAAAAACACCCAAACGACGGATTTTTTCTGCCGCTCTACGCTGAATTTTCTTGCCGGACGGCAGCCTGTCTGCAAAAATTTGCCTTGATTGGAAAGAAATTTCTCGCCGTTGAGCATTCCGCCAATTTTCAAATAATGCTTGGTTAGAATTAAAATCGTTTTCAGGAATGCCGGCATTTTATACCGCCGGGAGCTGAAGAACGGCTGTGTATATGCAGACTTGTCCGGCAAGCCGTAGGCTCACTGGCTGAGACTCGGCAGGCCGCGAATTTTCAAGTGTTAAGCATAGATTTCCCAAAGAATGGCTTTGAAAGAAGAGGAGGTTTTATGGCAAAAAAGATTCTGGTTATCGGGGGCGTGGCGGCTGGAACAAAAATTGCCGCAAAGCTAAAGCGAGAGGACAGAAATGCGGAAGTCCTGATACTGAACAAGGGAAAGGACATCTCTTACGCGGGCTGCGGCCTTCCCTACTACGTGGGCGGCGTGATTGAAAAGCGGGAAGAACTGGTGGTGAATACGCCGGAGAGCTTTATGGCGCTGACCGGCGCAGAAGTTCGCACCGGGACAGAGGCCGTGGCATTGGACCGGACGCGCAGACAGGTGACAGCAGTGGATGTCAGAACAGGCAAGACATCTGTCTATGCATACGACAAACTGGTAATTGCCACAGGAGCGCGTCCAATTGTTCCGGATTGTGAAGGCATAGAACTGGAAAATATTTTTTGGATGCGGACCCCGGATGATGCCGGGGCGCTGCGGAAAAAAGTGGATGCCGGAGAGGTTAAGCGGGCGGTTGTAGTCGGCGGCGGCCTGATTGGCTTGGAGGCGGCGGAAAATTTGTCGGCCAGAGGGGTAAAAACCTCCGTCATTGATGCAGCCCCTCATATTCTTTCGGAGATGCTGGATGCGGAAATCTCTGAATATTTGGAAAATGCTATGGCTGAAGAGGGAATCATGCCGTTTACCGGCGTGACGTTGGAGGGCTTCAGCGGAAATGGAAAAGTGGAGAGGGTTCTTACCAGCAAACGGCCCATGAAGGCGGATGCGGTGCTGCTGGCTATGGGATTCCGGCCTAATACGGAATTTTTGGCGGACAGCGGTCTGGAGATGCTGAAAGGAACACTGCTGGTGAACAAGCACCTGCAGACCAACGATCCGGATATTTACGCCGCCGGTGACTGCGCGCTGGTGACAAGCCGGATTACCGGAAAACGGCAGTGGTCTGCTATGGGCTCCACGGCCAATATTTCCGGCCGTGTGGCGGCAGTGCATATGAGCGGCTGCCGGAATGCGGCGGATTATCCCGGTGTTTTGGGGACGGGAATCGCCAAGCTGCCTGGTGCAAATATGGCCCGGACAGGCCTGACGGAAAAGGCCGCACAGGAGGCCGGGTACGATGTGGAAACGGTTGTGGCGGTGACGGACGACAAAGCTCATTACTATCCCGGCGCCGGTTCCTTCCTGACAAAAATGGTCTGTGAGAAAAGCACTCACCGGCTGCTGGGGATTCAGGTGCTGGGGAAGGGCGCTGTTGATAAAATGGCGGATATTGCGGTCACGGCAATTTCTCTGGGGGCAACGCTGGAGGATTTGCAGAATTGCGATTTTGCGTATACGCCTCCGTTTTCTACAGCGATCCATCCCTTCGCAGTGACGGTTAACGTACTGCTGAACAAGCTCTCCGGGAAAATTGAGACATTTACACCGGCGGAGTACGCAAGCGGTATGGCAGAGGGTTATCAAATTATTGATTGCTCGATCCAGCCCTCTTTGAAAGGGGCGCCGTATATAGACCTGACGAAGCTGGATGCGGCCCCTGTGGAGTATGCGCCGGACAGCAGGCTGCTGCTGGTATGTTCCAAAGGCAAGCGGGCTTATCTGGTGCAGAACCGGCTGAAAGCCTATGGATATTTTCAGACCCGCGTTCTGGAAGGCGGAACGCTTTTTAACACAGGGCTCCAGGAGTAAAAAACATATAGGAAAAAGGAGTGCGGAACATGTTGAATATTACAGCCGCTGAGAAAAAGGCGCTAAAGGGACGCGGTTACATCATGACCAATGACGGCGAGCATTTTGTGGCCCGTGTCATCACGGTGGATGGAGTGATGACCGGAGAGGAGATGGAGAAGCTTGCGGAGGCGGCTGAAAGGTTTGGCAATGGCCGGACCGCTATGACGTCCCGCCTGACGCTGGAGGTGCAGGGCCTGACATATGATACGATTGAACCTTTTAACGAGTTTATTGCCGGGGCGGGTCTCTACACCGGCGGAACCGGCTCACGGGTGCGGCCCATTGTGCCGTGTAAGGGAACGGTGTGCGTCCATGGCCTGATTGATACCCAGTCTCTTGCCAGAGAGCTTCATGAGACATTCTATAAGGGCTGGTATGACGTAAAGCTGCCGCATAAGTTCAAAATTGGCATAGGCGGCTGTCCCAACAACTGCATTAAACCCGGCCTGAATGATTTCGGTATTATGGGTCAGCGGGTTCCGGCCTATGACCCGGACGATTGCAGCGGATGCAAAAAGTGCGCTGTGGTCGAGGTATGTCCTATCAAGGCGGCGCATTTGGATGAGGATGGCGTCATGCAGATTGACCGTGAGGCCTGCAACAACTGCGGCAAGTGTGTGGATCAGTGCAATTTTGACTGTGTTACAGAGGAAAAAATTGGTTATCGTATTATGGTGGGCGGTATCTGGGGTAAGCGGCAGCGTCTGGGTACGGTTGTGGATGAAATCTATACGAAAGAGCAAGTATTTGAAATGATCGAGCGCGCTTTACTGCTGTACCGCGAGCAGGGTCAGACGGGGGAGCGGTTTGGCGTATTTATCGAACGGATTGGAACGGACAGCTTTATCAGCCAGCTGAAGGCCGGAGATGTAATGGAGAGGAAGCAGGCGATTTTAGAGGCTCCACTGCATCTGGAGGGCGGCGCGACCTGCTGAGGAACAAAAGACTGCCTGCCTGCACAGCGGGAGAGGAACGCTGGAAGATATGCAGGCGGGCAGGCCGTATAAGATGTCTATGAGATTATTTATGAAATGGAAATTGACTTTGGTGGCGATATGGGCGGCGGCGATTCTTCCATTTTTAGGATGTGCCGGGGCGGAGGAGACCATCAATGGAAACGAAGGAGCAGTGGAATCTGCCGTGACGTTTACAGATGATTTGGGACGTTCCCTGACATTGGCGCAGCCGCAGAGGGTGGCTGCGATGATTGGGAGCTTTGCCGATGTCTGGTGCCTGGCCGGCGGGCAGGATTCGCTGGCAGCCGCGGCGGGAGATGCCTGGACATCCTTCGACCTGGGACTGGATGAACATGTGCTGAACCTAGGCGCGGTAAAAGAACCGAGCTTGGAGACGCTGCTGCTGGCGGAACCGGATTTGATACTGGCAAGCTGCAACACAGCAGCCAATGTAGAGCTATTGGATACCTTTGAGAAAATGCGGATTCCGGTTGCATATTTCGATATTCAGTGCTTTGATGACTATTTGCGGATGCTGAAAGTCTGTACCTTACTGACAGGACGGCAGGAGAACTATGAGCGTTACGGACTGGAGGTGCAGGGACAGGTGGAGGCGGCTATTGCCCGCCAAAGCGGAGAAGCGCCGGAAATTTTATGCATGCGGGCCACTGGTTCGAGCTGTAAGGTGAAGGGCAGCAAGGATTTTCTGCTGGGGGAGATGCTGGCACATTTAGGGTGTGTCAATGTGGCGGACGGCAGCAGCTTGCTGGAGGATTTGAGCCTTGAGGCGATTATCCGCGCTGACCCGGATTATATTTTTGTGGTATTGCAGGGAGCCGATCCGAGGGATGCCCAGGCTGCGCTTGAAAAGGGCCTGTTGTCAAATCCTGCTTGGGGAACGCTGCGGGCAGTTCAGGAAGGGCGGTTTTATACGCTGGATCACTCCCTCTACAATCTGAAACCCAATGCCCGATGGGGAGAGGCTTATGAGAGACTTGCGGAGATTCTTTACCCTGAAAAGGGGCAGTGAGTACGCCTGCCTGCCTGCGCTGTTGGGACTGACGGTTTTTGCCGCCGTGTTGGGGATGTGTCTGGGGACGGTTTCCGTATCGCCGGGGGATATGTTTCACATCCTACTGGGAGGTTTGACGGGAACGGCAGAAGCCAGGATTATTCTTTATGCCCGGCTGCCCCGCACCTGCGGAAGTCTTTTGGCGGGAGCCGCGCTGGCAGTGTCGGGAACTGTGATTCAGAACGTATTGGCGAATCCTCTGGCGGCGCCCAATGTTATTGGGGTGAATTCAGGTGCGGGTTTTATGACGGCGGTTTGCTGTGCGGCGATGCCTGCGGCGTTGGAAGCGGTACCGCTGGCAGCCTTTCTGGGGGCGCTCTCCGGGGTGATGCTGGTGCTTTTCATTGCGGAGCGGGCGGGAGCATCTAAGCTGACTCTGATACTGGCAGGGCTGGCGGTTTCCAGTATGTTTGGAGCCGGAATTGACGCTGTAGTTACATTTGCTCCAGAGGCACTCAATGGCTATACCGATTTTCGGATCGGCGGCTTGTCCAATATCTCTATGAACCGGATTGCGCCGGCTGCCGGCCTGATCGCGACAGCCCTGGCGGTCGTCTTTTCCTTGGCGCATGAGCTGGACCTGCTGGCGTTGGGAAATGAAACGGCGCAGAGCCTGGGGCTGCCCACCCGGAAGGTGCGGCTTCTTCTGCTGACGATGGCGGCGGCGCTGTCTGGAGCGGCAGTGAGTTTTGCCGGACTGCTGGGCTTTGTGGGACTGATTGTGCCGCACATTATGCGGCGGCTGGTTGGGGAGGAAAGCCGGGCTCTGCTGTTGTCCTCTGCTCTGGGGGGCGCATCGCTGCTGACATTCTCCGATATTCTGGCCCGTCTCCTCTTCGCACCCTATGACCTGCCGGTGGGGCTGGTGCTGTCTTTTGTGGGTGGGCCGTTTTTCATCTGGCTTCTCCTGCGGCAGAGAGGTGGGCGGATTCATGATTGAGGTGAGAAACCTGACGGCAGGCTACCGGGGCAAGAATGTGATTTGGGATGCCTCTTTGACGTTTGAACCCGGAAATATAACGATTTTGCTGGGTCCTAACGGCTGCGGAAAAAGTACGCTGCTAAGAACCATCCTTGGATTGCAGCGGCCTTCCGGCGGGCAGACTTTGGTGGACGGAGTGTCTTTGGAGAAAATGACGCCAAGGCAGACGGCACAGAAAATGGCCTATTTGCCTCAATCCAGAGGGATACCCAATATTTCAGCTTATCATATGGTGCTTCATGGGCGCTTTCCCTATTTAAAGTATCCGCGCCGTTACCGGCAGGAGGATCATGAGGCGGCGATGAGGGCTTTGCGATGGATTGGAGCGGAGGAACTGGCAGACTGCTTCCTTCCGGAGCTCAGCGGAGGTCAACGGCAGAAAATTTATCTGGCTATGGCCCTGGCGCAGGAGACGCAGACAATTTTGATGGATGAACCTACCACATATCTGGATGTTCAATACCAGATGGAGGTTATGCGAATATCCCGGGAACTGGCAAATCAGGAGAAAAGCGTGGTAATCGTGCTCCATGATTTGTGCCTGGCCATGCGGACAGCGGATCGGATAGCGGTTTTGGATGCCGGACAGATATGCCGGCGCGGCACGCCGGAGGATGTCTATGGAAGCGGAATATTGGACCGCGTCTTTGGCGTGAAGATTCAAAGGGTTTGGGTGGAAGGCGGCTGGCAATATTACTATGCGTAGGTGCCGGAAAGAGGAAATAAGATGGGATATTTTCCGTTTTTTATAGAACTTGCGGATCAAGAGGGGCTGATTGTCGGAGGCGGCGTCACGGCGCTGCGGAAACTCCAAAAGCTGCTGCTTTACGGTCCGCGGCTGACAGTGGCCGCACCTGAATTTTGTCCGGAGATACAAAACACATTGGGCGTGACACTGCTCCGCCAGCCCTTTGTGGACGAACTTCTGGATGGAAAGTCCTTTGTGATTGCGGCCACGGACGATCCGGCGCTGAATCATCGGATTTCCCTTCTGTGCGGGCGGCGGAAGATTCCGGTGAATGTAGTGGATGATAAGGAGGCCTGCACGTTCCTCTTTCCTGCGCTGGTAAAAAAAGGAGAATTGTCCATAGGGATTTCCACCGGGGGTGCAAGTCCCAGCGCCGCGATTTATCTCAAAGAGCGGATCGAGGCGCTGGTGCCGGACAATATTGAGGAGCTGCTGGAGTATCTGGAAGCGCAGAGAGAGACGGCTCGCACCTTCTTTGCAGAAGAGTCCTGCCGCAAAGCGTTTTTGAAAGAACTGTTTTTGTTGTGTTTGCAGAAAGAGCGGACATTGAATCAAGAGGAGACGGAACAGGTGCTGCGGAATTGCGCCGGGATAGGGGACAGGGAGATATGATGGAAAAACAAGGCTGCGTCTATCTGGTGGGGGCTGGCTGCGGCGGGCCGGAGCTGCTGACTTTGCGGGGAGCCTCGTTGCTGGGAACATGCGATACAGTAGTTTATGATGATCTGATTGCTGGTGCGATTTTGTCGCTTGTCCCGGATCAGGCGGAAAAGCTCTATATGGGAAAGCGCTGCGGAAAACACTCCGCTTCCCAGGAGGAAATCTGCTCCCTGCTGATTGCGAAAGCCCGTATGGGAAAGCGGGTAGTTCGCTTGAAGGGGGGCGATCCCTTTGTGTTTGGCCGGGGCGGAGAGGAGATTCTCGCGCTGCGGAAGGCCGGTATCGCGTATGAGGAGGTTCCCGGCGTTTCTTCCGCCATTGCCATTCCCGCTATGGCGGGGATTCCGGTGACACACCGGGGAGTCAGCGGGAGTGTGCATATTGTTACTGCCCACACTGCGGACACGCCAGACGGGCTGCCCTCATATTTAGAGGAGCTGGCTCATTTACCGGGAACACTGGTATTTCTGATGGGTCTGAACCGGCTGGAGCAGATTGCCAAAAGGCTGATTGGAGGCGGAATGCCTGCGGATACGCCGGCGGCGGTGATTTCCGGCGGAAATGCGCCTGAGCCGGCGGCGGTACGGGGAACGCTGGCGGACATTGTCCGACGGACTCAAGAGGCCGTCGTTCAGGCTCCGGCAGTCATTGTGGTAGGCGCGGCGGCAGCCATGAATCTCTCCTTCGAAGCGGAAAAGCCCCTGAGGGGCGTTTGTGTTGGCTTGACGGGAACCCAGGCAATCCTTCAAAAGCTGCGTTCGGCGCTGGAGGAGCATGGAGCGCGGGTTTTTGACGCCGTGCACTCTCAGATATGCCCGCTGCCGCTGGACTTTGACCTGCGAACGCTCTGCGAGGGAAGAAACTGGATAGTTTTTACCAGCGGAAACGGCGTTCACCTGTTCTTTCAACATTTGGCACGGCAAAAAATTGATCTGCGCGGTCTGTATGGCTGCCGTTTTGCCGCAATTGGCAGAGCCACATCCCAGCAATTGTGGGAGCATGGGATTCAGGCGGATATCTGCCCGGACCTGTATACCAGTGAGGCGTTGGCCAGGGCGCTCTGCCGCGCGGCAGAGCCGGGAGAGGATATCTTTTTGTTCCGTTCCCGCCGGGGGTCTAGGGAGTTGCTTCAGACGCTGGCTGCGCGGTATACCGTGCGGGATGTCCCGCTCTACGATCTCCGTGCTGACCGGGCGGCGGCAGATATGGCTCGTTCCTGTCTGGAGAGAGCGGATTACCTGACGTTTTCCAGTGCCAGCGGCGTAGAGCTGTTTTTGCGGGAGTACGGAGAGATTCCCCAAAGGGCGGCGTGTGTGTGTATTGGGGAAGTTACTGCGAACGCCCTGCGGAAGGTGTATCACAAGCCCTTTTTTACTGCTCCGGAGATTTCGGCGGAAGGAATTGTGAGGGTGATTCTGGAGGCGCACCGGCAGGCCGCATCAAATCCATAAGCTTTGATAGCCAGTATTATGCAGAAAGAATTTCAATATGGTGTCGGAATGGTACAGAACAGAGGGATTTCCATTGTAATCAGGAGACATAGCTTTGGTTGTGGTTATAGTCAACGCAGCTGAAAAGAATCCTTTGGATTCTTATTAACTGTGCTGATAATAAGATACTATATATAGGAGTGAAGAAAATGAGAAAGAAAGTCTATATGGCGGAGATCATCCATCCTGACGCCGAAAAGAAATTGAGAGACTATGCTGATATAGTGGACAATTTTGATCACATTGAGGAGCTGGACGCGATTTTCCTGCGAGCTCATCATTTGAATCGGGAGCAGATATCCAGAGCGAAAAAGTGTAAGGTGATTGCCCGCCATGGAGTCGGCATGGATATTCTGGATGTGGCGGCCTGCCGGGAATTTGGCATTCCAATTACATATACGCCGGGTGCCAACAGCTATTCTGTGGCGGAATTTGCGTTTACTATGTCTTTGGCGCTTATGCGGAATCTGTATCAGACGGAGTATATTCAGAAGACCCAGGGCTTCCGGGAGATGGGACCGGTTTCCTTAAGGGGCAGTGAGACCCGTGGAAAAGTGGTTGGCATTGTGGGTGCTTCTGGGCGGATCGGTTCTATTTTGGCGGCTATGTTCCGGGCTATGGGCTGCAAGGTTCTGGGCTATACGGTGCATACCTCTGCCGAGACCCTGGCTGAGCGGGGTATTACCAGGGTTGATACCATTGAGGAAATGGTGGCGCAGAGCGATATTGTCAGCATCAACTGCCCATTGCTGGAGGAAACCCGCGGAATGTTCAACGCGGAGTTGTTCTCACATTTCAAGCCCGGTGCCATTTTGCTCAATACCGCCCGCGGGCCCATTGTAGATGAGGCGGCCCTGTATGACGCTCTGACGAATGGTACGCTGCGGGCTTGCGGCACAGACGTATTCTGTGATGAAAAGCGGTCTTTTGAAAGCCCGCTCAACAAGCTGAACAATTTCATTGGGTTCCCCCATGTTGCCGCCAATACCCATGAGTCCATGTACAATATGGCAATGTGGGCCGTAGATGATTTGATTGCTGTTCTGGAGGGCCGTGAACCAACGTATTTGTACGAGGGATAATTGCATGCATGACAGAAGACCGCTGAAATCCTGTGATTTCAGCGGTCTTTTTGATGCGATCTTCTTCTGCCGGTTTAGGGTGGTGAAGGAGTGGGATATATGGACGGAAAGGGAAGAAGACGCGGCGGATACAATTGTATCCGCCGCCTGATTACATCAGTACAATTTCACCGCAGAGCATCTTGGCAACACACTGTCGGGCCTCCTGCCGCAGACGGAGAATCTCATTGCCGAAGATGAGCTCCGTTCCAGGATAGGCAACAGAGCATTCCAGCCGTCCGCTGTCCTTCTCTTTCAGCTCCGCTTTCATGGCGTTCAGATCTTCTTCCATCTGTTTCAGTTTCAGTTCTGCAACGGAAATCTTCATTCGGGTTTTGCCTAAAAGACTGGATTTGGCAGGGCTGTCCAACTGATTTTCCAGTCGTTCCAGTTCCTGCTTTAATTCCCGCAGCTCTTTTCGAATTGTGTCCCGTTCAAAGTTTGTGCAGGGAAGTCCGCCCAGGGAAACAGATGTCCTGCATTCCGACTTGGCGCCTACGGCACTGGCGCTGATTTTGTCGGCGGCCCAAACCCGGCCGCCGATAATGCTGCCCCGTCCAGAGCGGACGATGACATCTCCATCACAGTAGATGCTGCCGTTGACAATACAGTCTGTCTGCAGGTTTTCCCGCACGACAATCGTGGAGTTCTCAATATATTTGGAGAAGATGCACCGGGAGGCTCGGATAACTGTGGTTCCGTCCCCTAAAATGCCCTTGACGACGGTCAGGTCCCCGCCGGCTTCCACAGTGCTGCCGGCCTCTATCACGCCGCCCACGTGAATGTTGCCCATAGCCCGGACGGTAAAGCCGCTGAGCACGTCGCCTTTGATATTGACATCACCTACAAATTTGATATTTCCGGTAGAAAAATCCACATTCCCATCAATATCCAGCACGGGTTTAATCTGAAAAGTGCGTCCGGTGAACTCCACGTGGCCTGGGATGGCTGCAACAAGGGCGTCTCCGTCCTCGCTGATTTCGGTATTTCGGCCCTTGGGGAGAGGCACGGATTTTCCGCTTTTGGCAGGGACCTCCTGATCCAGTACCGTGCGCCCCGGTTCGCCCTCTGTAGGACGGATCAAACGGCAGATTTCCTGGCCTTCCTCGACGTTGTAGATCAGATTTAAGGCGGTATAATCTACCTGACCAAATTCATTTACCTCAAGCACCCGTTCAACTGTCCGGGGAAAATAGTCTACAATGTTGCCGTTTCGCCCATCGAAAGCCGGTTTGCCCCTTGCGACCAGGTAAAGAGTAAAATAGCGCTCCCGCTCATGAGTGATCCGATCTACCAGTTTTGTGTCTACACCGAAGGAAATGCCATGCTCCGACAGTTCCTGATAAATCATCTCCCGGGACAATTCTGTTCCGGGTCCTATGGGAGGAAAGGCTACCATCCAAGCATAAAGCTTGTCGGAGGAGAGGAAGAACCAAGGCCGGGCATCCAGAATCAGGGGTTCTTCTTCTGTGTCCGGTTTTTTCTTGTTGTGCTTTCCCCGGCTCCGGCCCTTAGCCGACCTCAGGCGGGAAGCACATACATTTTTCAGGGAAGCATCCAGGCGGTTTTTCTCTTTTGCGATTATCTCCGGCGGAAAAGTGCCGTCCTCATCCATACACAGCCGGATGGGAGACAGTCCATGGGCTTCCTGCTGACGGATGGAATAAAGCTGGCGGATTGGGTGGTCAGCAGGCACATCCAGAAGGGAAGGGTCCTCTGGAACAGCCTCGGGAGCGCTCTCTATAGGGGGGGGCGTGTGTGCTTGTTCTTCGGGAAGTTCCTTGTCTACATTCTCTGCAGCTGTGGAGCCAAAAAGAAGAGACGTAATTTTGTCTTTCCATGACATGCCTGGGGCACCTCCATCCGTCGACGATTCAATGAATTACTACTATTATACTCAACAATTTCTCTGTTGACAAGAGTGAAGTTTTATTCTTCTTTTCCGGGTTGGCACTGTCCAGAGCAGCTTTATAAACGTATTGGTCAAACATCTAAAGCGGGGAACCGCCTTTACCGGCGGTTCCCCGATAAATTGGGAATTTGTATTACTGGTCTTTGTGACACTGCTTTTGCCTGCTTGTCAGTAGGGAATAAACTGAATGTTTGCGTCCACGTTGCCTCCGATTCCGGCAATGGAGCATTTACTGGAAAACTGCCAGTAATCCGGCTGATAGTAAAGAGCAGGATACAGCTTTTCCGAGCTTTCGCTCTTGTACTCAGGATACCAGCAAAGGTAGGGAGCAATCGCGCCCTGGTCATACTTCAAATAGCTGACATAGGACCCGGCGTAAATCATAGGGGTATAGCCCGCCTCCTGAATACGCTGGCAGAAAGCGACGGCACAGGCGGTGGCCATCTCCGGAGTGGTGCCGTAGACCCGGTAGCTGGAGTCATGCATTTCCCAGTCATAGGCTACAGGACCATTAATATCCAGTCCCTGGAGGCGCTGAATGACGAATTCGGCCTCCTCGATGGCCTCTTCCACCGTAATGGCCTGAGCGAAGAAGTACACGCCGGTTTCGATTCCAGCGGCCATAGCGTCTTGGATATTTTGACGGTAGAAAGCATCTTCTGTGATTTTGCCGGAGGAATAACCCCGGAGACCGATACGGACCATAGCGAAATCCACACCGTCATCCCGGACAGCCTGCCAGTTAATGGTTTCATTTTCGCTGGCCCGGTTTTGATAAGCGGAGACATCAATGCCAAAACGAGTGCGGAAAGCGGAGCCGGTATAGACCAGCCGGTCTCCGGACCAGACAAAATCGCCCTGGAACAATTGGCTGCGTTCGGTGCCGGCATAGACGGGAATCTTCCGGTTGTCATATTCAATGGTCTCCCCGGTAGTTATGCCGGGAGTGTAAACTTCGCTGGGCTGGATGCCGGGATAGACGGGTTGCTCCTCCGGGCCTTCAGGTACGGTGGGGGATGTGTCCGGAGTTACCACAATGAATCCCGGGTCAAGATCGTCTCCCCCGGAATTCGGCGTTCCGGGCAGCTCGGGAGAAACGGGCGGTTCGGGTGTAAAAGGTTCGTCCGGTGTATCTGGCACCGTATCAATAATCTGCGGGATAATGGAGCTGAAGCAGCGGAGTTCTCCGCCGATGCTTACATTGGTAAGTGTAACGGCTCCGGCAACGCCTGGGGCGATGAGGAGATCGCCGGAGATGGTCATATCGGTCAGATTTGCGCCCTCGACGGCATTGATAAGGAGTGTCCCCTCAACATTGCTGGAGTATGTTCCGCTGCTTTGAAGCAGAACCTGAATCATGTTGTTCAATAGGTTTACCAGCTCCCCGCGGGTCATGGGAGCGGTAGGGTGGAGATCGTTGTCCACCGCGTCAGTGATCCAGTTCCGCGAGGTCATTTCCGCAATGTAAGGGCGGGCATAGTCGGCGACCTGGGCTTCATCGTTGTAATAAAGAGGGGTATCCGCTCCCCCAAGCTGAAAGGCCCGGGCCACCATAGTCATGGCCTGCTGGCGGGTGATGGTGTTCCCCGGCAGGGCCTTGCCGCCGCTGCCAAAATATACTCCAGCGGCATTGAGCTTTAAAATGGCGCTCTCCCAGTGGTTTCCGCTGGTATCGGAAAAAGTGCCCTCTGGAGCAATAGTCTGAAATTGAAGAAATCGATCCAAAATACCGGCGAAGGCGCCCCGCGTAATAGAGGCGTCCGGGCGGAAGGAGCCGTCTCCGTAGCCCTGGAGGATGCCATATTCTTGACTCCACTTGTTGACGGCGGACTCGGCCCAGTGTCCGCTGGTGTCTGTAAAAGCCATGGCGGGAGTGAGGAGCAGAGCTCCGGCGAGCAAACCGGATAAGAGGCGCTTTGGCAATCGAATTTGGCGCATGACAGTTTCCTTTCGTCGGTTTTTGTCGGAATGGAAGGTAAAAAAGGACCGCGGCCCGTCGGGGCCGCGGCAGAGGTCCTCGTCGATATTTTCTTATTATAGTCGAAATTTGACTGCAGGTCAATATTTTGGCGCAGATTTCCAAAATTAACATATTTCTGCGCTTTTATTGATATTCAAACCGGATTCGCAGCCGCTTTTTTTGTGAGAGGGGCTTTTCCGGTTCCTCCCGGGCGATGGAGTTCCCCCGGAACACCGACAGGGCCAGGCCGATGAGAGTCATGTTAAGGATCGTCTGGAAGTTCCCCACCACCAAGGGCAGACTGGCGGAGAAGAGAACGAAGCCGAAATTCAGCGCCGCGCTGAACAGGGTCTGAAATCCCAGAGTCAGGACCACCGCCAGCACTACGAAATGGCCCGGAAGGTAGCTCTGCCGCAGGCCCTTCACCAGCAGCCAGAGAAGCAAAGCCGCCACCGCCGCCAGCAGAAGCGCCAGAGGGACCCAGCCCCAGGCCGCCGCCAAGGAAGCGGGGAGGAAGTCGTGGGAGAAATCGATGGGACGCATTTCCTGACCGGCGCCGAAGACTCGCGCCCCTGCGTTGACCGACATGGCGGCCTCACCAATTACGCTCCGCAGAGGGGGAACGTCTCTCCAAAACATCTTGAGCACCCAACCCATATAGCCACTATAGCCACGGACCAGCCTGTCCTGCTCCGGGTGGAGGGCGATTATGACCCGGTGCAGGAAGGAATTGAGATAGCCTGCGAAAAAGAGGACGGCCAGGAGTCCGAAAACAACGGCCAGAGCAGCGGCCACGCCCTTCCAGCGGCCCACACCGAACCAGTCCCGGCCCGCGGCGTAGAGGGTCAGCACCAGGCCGGAGAAGAGCAGCATCATAAGTTTCGATATGCCGGGCGTAAGACAGCAGACTACCGCCAGGAAGCCGCCGCCCAGGATGGTAAGCAAAAAGCCCTTCCAGCCCTTGTTTCGGAAACTGTAGAGCCAAAGCGCATAGGCGAGGGGGCTCAACGCCGCCGCAAGGGCAATGTAATATGTGCAATAATGAGAATGCAGAAACACCAAAGGCAGGAGCGATACTGCCAAAGCTCCGCCATACACGACCCGGGCGTGCCGGACCAGCCGGGAGACGTCCAGGAAATACATGCCCAGCATGGCCGCCGTGCCCAGGCCCAGGGAGGGCAGAACTTTCTCCAGCGCATGGGTAAATTTTTCATGATAGTCGCCTTCTTGTGTCACCTGGTCCTGCCTCCTTGACTTGTGACTTTTTGCCGCTTATAATAGCTTTGTAATGCTGAAATAATCAGCACAATTCGACAATGTTCTACATAGGAGGGTGCAGACATGAAAGGAATGGGGAAAGGCTGGTGGATTGCCGCCGGCGTTATTCTGGTGTTGGCGGTGATCTGCCTTTGCGGCGGTGATGTTCAGGCGTTCCTTGGCGGCGTTGTCGTCGCTGGGATCGTCCTTACCGTTGGCTCCAGAAAATCAAAACACAGGACAGCGGCAGACGTTCCACTGGTGGCCAGCAGGGGAGGCGGCCACGAAATGCCCCGGCCCACCCCCTCGGTTTCTGTTGCACACGATCTTGGCGGCTCCAGCGGTTCGTCCTTTGGGTCCTGGGACGTTTCGATCCACGGGGCGGATGGTCAGGACGTGCGAATGGACCGGGCGCTGTTCCAG
>CAJTJA010000022.1 GCA_910576845.1 uncultured Oscillibacter sp. | reverse complement strand
ACGGCTACACCCGGCTTTTGCAGGACAATCTGGGTATCTCCGACAGCGATGCCCAAGCAGTCCGGGACAGCTTCTCCTCCATCCTTGCGGAGAAAGAGGAGTCTTACCGCGGCGCCTTGAAGCAGGCCCACGAGGCCGTGGAACGGACCGGTCCCGACAGCGTGTGGCTGAAGAACCACGACGCCTACATTGCCTCCCAGCTCCGGGCGGCAGCTGCGCCGGGGCAAAGTGAGGCACGGTATTCTGTGCAGGATCTGGCCTCCGCCGGGAAAATTGCAGAGGAGTACCGGACGGAAATTGACGATGCCTCCTCCTGTGGACGGAACGAGGTCACGCTGGCCCTCAACCTGTCCATGGCGGACATGAAGGCGGAGACCATGATCTCCAAGGGCCTGGTGAGCGACAGCATGGCCGCTCTGCTCCGGGGCAGCCGCGCCCAAGGACATACGAACGCTCTTGCCGCCCTGGATCGCACCCTGGCCCAGCGGGAGAGCAGCCTTGCTCCCGGCGAGCCCAAGGGGACCTACGCCTCGGTGGATAGTACGGTGTTCCAGGGCATCTACGGCACCGTCATGAACGCCTACCATCAAAACGGAGGTGACGGAGCCAAGGCAATCCAGGCTGGTGTCTCCGCTGGGGAGAAACTGACCGCCCAGGCCGCCGCCAGAGCTCCCAAGGCCGCACGCTGGGGCATCAGCATGAAACACTATTTGCAGGAGTTCTACAAGGCCCCGAAGGAGCAGGAGGTCACGCTCTTGGGCTTGCAGATCAAGAATCTGACGAACCAGAAGCTCAGAAGCTCCACCTACCAGAAGTACGTCAACAGCTGGCAGGACTTCCTTACCTCCATCGGCAGTGGAGTAGACGTGCGGGCGTGATTGATATGTCCTGAGTGAAAGGATAATGCAGACCTTCACTCAGGTTAATGAGATAACTCCTATGGCATTAGAGCACAATGTAGGCGAGGATTTGACCGATGCACAGGCGGCGTTTTACAAGGAACACTTTGAAAGCGCAAAGGGGAGTACCTACGAATGGGGAATCCTTAGTCAAATTGCGGTGTTGCTTATGGAATGGATCGCTGTACACAATGGATGTTTGGATCATGAGGAATTTGAGTCTTGTGAACAGATAGATTTCACGGGAATATCGGAGTGGTTGGACTTTTTCCCAGATGTCTGCATTGAGTTTACCAATACTCTTTGTCCATCTGATCGAGCAAAGGATGTCGAGAAGGCGCTGGAGCTGGTCTATCAGCCCCCCTTGTTCCGGCAGCTGGTGAACTTGATCCGGGGTGCGTTGAAAACAGCTCTCACCGCCTCACCAGATCAATATGGAGCACTGCGAGAAGAATATCAAAAGCGTGGTATTCTGCCAGATCAATATGCACTGGACTTGATACAGTTTTAAGGAAAATCATACTGATGTAAGAAAGAGATGGAGAAAAACAATGGCAAAACTTGGCTTGAACCCCGGTGAGACGATGATTGGCAGCGGCCAGATGTCTCTTTATAAGATGTGGGGCCCGACAAACTGTTTACTTCTGATTCCCTCCATAACATTCTCACTTTTAACCAGATGATCCTTGAAAATGACGGTTTTGGCGAGGTGTTTCAGAAGACTCATGATAAAGGAAGCCTCCTCCTAGTGGTGGAAAATCTACTTAAACTGCAAAAGCGGCGAGCTTTGGATGGATTGGGGCCAGGGCCCGCAGGATTACTGGGGCTTAGATATAGAGGGCGTACTGCTGTATTTGCTGTCTATGAACGTTCTGGGCTTTCTATCGAGAGGCGGTAACTGCGATATGGAGGATACCCCTGAGAATCGGGAGTTGCTGGGCCACTACTTCCACTTCTTAGTGGAGGGCAAAATGGCCGTTTTTGCGAACCCGGATAAAGGACTGGTTGGCTGTCGGGCGGGAGAGCACCTTTATATCAAGGTCCACACCGAAAAGGTATTGAATCAACTGGAGGAAACCGCAGATATTTTTGTGGGGGGATTTTAGTTATGAATGAACAGCAGGGCATGAGTGGTATCAGAATAGGGCGCATTTTTGATAAAGATGTTCAGGAACCATGCTACATAAACAAAAAGAAGTCATTTTTTCGCTGCTAAAACGTAATCAGTCTAATAAAAATTGGGAAAGCAGATATTGGTTTTTATATAAGGATTTCTTATGTCCAACCGACACTTTTACGGACTTTTCATGTGAAAGACTTGATGGGAAACTGGAGTATATTACATTTACTATTCCAGAAGATCGAGAGTAGAGCCTATTCTATTGATGATTTTTCTCGATCATTGGCAAATTTTCCAACACCTGAATATGGGAAACTTAGTAGCAGATGCTGAGGATGCTGCTGAGCGAGTTCGATTTTTGATTAGCGAAGATCGCCAATATGGAGAAGTAGTAAAAATTATTCAAAATTTACTGTTGGAGACAGCTCAATTTGACCGAACATAGCTTAAATTTCACTCTCGTTTATTTGTCCCCCCTAGTCAGTCCCTCGTTGGGAAGCACCTTTCCCAAGCAAATATGCCACAACAAAAAACGGGCATAGGAACCGAGGCCGCAGCCCCGTGTTCCTATGCCCTTAATGTTGTTATGTGAGATATTGCCTATCCCTGCCGTAACAAAGCCGGGGTATCGTTTATGGCTTTCAAAGTGTCATCACCCATAGCTTCCTCCCACGGCTTCTTAACAGGTGCGGCCGATACCGGAGGTCCCTCCGCTCCAGCGGCTCACTGAGAGCTGTCCCCGCAAATCGGGGGTGCTTCTCCACAATCGTGAACAGCATCCGCTTCAACGCCGCCTCGTCTATTGCGGGGGGACCGTTGCCAGGCCCCTGGGGATTCGGACACTGGATATATGACAGAACGGCGCTGGCAATAAACTGCGCCTTATGCCGCCCCTGCTGTTCCAGAAGTTTCGACACCATCCGCTGCTGGGGTCTTCTATGTTAAACTGCAAGGTGAACCGCCCAGGTTTTTTCTTCTTGCTCATTCCAATCATCTGCTGTTCTAGGCCACCCGATACAGCATCTCGTAGCCCCTGGCGTTGGCCCGGATGTCCTCAACAGACATGGAGTGGGCCACCTTGCCGGATTCCTCAATGTGCCGCTTGATCAGGATGGAGCCGCCGCCCACGAATACCACCGTGGCGGTGCGCAGCTCCGACTGATGTTCCCGCAGAGCACTGAGCAGGTCGGAGACAAATTCCTGGGCACAACGCTCCACCACCGGGATCACCGCCTGGAGTTCCTGCACAGACTGTCCCAGGAGAATGGCGTCAATTTCCTCCTCGGTCAAAAGGATGTCCTGGGCCGCCCGAACCTTGGAGATGATCTTGTTGTAGAGCATGATGACCCCATTTTCCAGGGAGCCGCAGGACACCAGATCGCTCCGCCTCTTTTTGATGCGGATGTAGTCCATGGTGTAGCTCCCAATGTCAACCACTAGCGCCAAGGGTACGGCGGTGAATGTCTGGAGCATGGAGGCCGCCGCGTAGAACTGGGGATAGCAGGCCACATCGTCGATGCAGATGGAATAGGGCCTGCCGCGATAGGTGAAGCTGACCACGCCTCTCCTGGAAAAATACCGGATGAATTTTTCGTTCTGCGCTCCGTAGTGCGCCGGCGGCAGACCCACTGCCAGCTGCAACCGCTTGATGCCAGGGATATAGGCGCCGTTGGTCTCGATCTCGCTGGCAATCCCAAACAGGGTGAGGATAAAGAACCAGTCATCCTCCGTCTTATCCCAGCGGTATGGGATGCGCTGGCCGGAAATCTGATAGTATTTGTCCTTATACTTCAGCACATCCATACCGAAAGGCCGCACCTCGCTTTCTGTCAGGCCGGAGATGAACGGCTCGCTTCGCACCAGCTTAATCAGTAATCTTAATATCAGGATTACAATGTATATAACCTATTAAAAAGAGCGGCAAAATAACGCTTGAGAAAGAGGGCGGTATCTGCTATACTCATGGCGGAGTAGTGCGCTCCCTTTCTTTGCGAGAAAGGAGCCGAATTATGGGAAAGAACTTGAAAGGCAAAGAATGTGGCAAAGGAATTTGCTAGAGAAAGGATGGGTTATACTTAGCACGATTTGTTGACACGGCAGGGAAAAGGCATGATAAATGTTTCCGAAAGCTTCCAGAAGCCAGAAACTGGCTGGAGGAAGCACGGGCCCTCGACAGGCAGGGAGGACAGAGTGCTGAGTTGCATGAAGAAAACCGTGCGTCACCTGATATGACAGTAGACGCATGGTTTGAGTTTTGGATTGAGAACATTGTAGGCGATTTGGTCCCTAATACTCGCCGAAACTACCGTGAAAGGTATGTAAATAATGTTCGGTCGGTAATTGGCAAGATGCTTCTGCGGGATGTGCGACCCATGCACTGCAAGAAAATTCTGATTGGAATGGATGCCGATTACGCAGGATCAACTATTCGACAAACCTATATCGCTATGGGTACTATGTTTCGTTCTGCTGTGATGAATGGTATGATCCCTAAACATCCTATGGACGGGGTTAGATACACCAAGCCGGTGCGCGTTCCCAGCGACATCAAGTATATCACGGTTGATGAGCAGGATAAGTTTCTGGAAGCGGCAAAAGGGCCACACAATTATTACCAGTATACACTTATTTTGGAGACCGGGCTGCGCACTGGTGAGCTGATTGGTTTGACTTGGGACTGCATCGACTGGGAAAAGCGGGCACTCACAGTAAACAAGATTTTGGAGTTCCGGCACAAGCAGACAGAATGGAGAGCAGGGCCGCCCAAAACCGTTACCAGTTACCGCACAATCCCACTCACGAAGAGAGCATATGACATCCTCTTAGCGGTTCACGCATCCAAGGAATTTCGGAAACAATCTCCTCTGCTGAATCAGACGCTGGCCTATGTTGACTGGCACACTGGACAAAATAGTACATTGGTTATGACAGATTTGGTCTTTATCAATTTTCGGACAGGGGAACCCAGCAAAAATAGCAGCTATGACGCCCATCTTTACAAAATTTGCGATGAGAATGGAATCAAACGCTTCTGCATGCACGCGCTGAGACATACCTACGCCACCCGTGCAATCGAGAGCGGAATGCAGCCGAAGGTACTTCAGAAGCTGTTGGGCCACGCCAGTATCCAGACCACCATGGATAAATATGTGCATGTGACAGATGATTCACTGACCGCCGGTGCACGGTAATTTGAGGCCAGCAGAATGTAACTGCACATAAGTTAATGACAAAATGGTGAAGAAATGGTACAGTAGTGGTGAAGATCTAAAGGGGCAAAACCTGGAAACCATTGATAAATCAAGACTTTTTAAGGAGACGAAAAGCAATATGAAATTAGGAATCGTGGGGCTTCCGAATGTCGGGAAGTCCACTCTGTTTAACGCCATTACCAATGCAGGCGCCGAGAGCGCCAATTATCCCTTCTGCACCATTGACCCCAATGTAGGCATGGTAGCCGTCCCGGATGATCGTCTGGATAGACTGGCGGAAATGTATGAACCAGATAAGAAAACCCCGGCGGTAATTGAATTTGTGGATATTGCCGGCTTGGTCAAGGGAGCCAGCAAAGGAGAGGGCCTTGGAAATAAATTCCTGGCTAATATCCGGGAAACAGACGCGGTAGTCCATGTAGTGCGCTGTTTTGACGATGAAAACGTAATCCATGTAGAGGGCTCCACAGACCCACGGCGGGATATTGACATCATCAACATGGAACTGATCATGGCGGATTTGGAAATGGTTCAGCGCCGGGTGGAAAAGACGGCAAAGGCGCTGAAAGGCGATAAAAGGTTCGCTCATGAGCTGGAACTGTTTACCGCTCTTCAGGAGCATTTGGACGGCGGAAATTTGGCGCGAACCTTTGTATGCAGTGAGGATGACACGGCCCTGCTGCGAACCAGTGAACTGCTGACACTAAAGCCGGTAATCTATGCTGCCAACACCGACGAGGACGGCTTTTCCCATTTGGAGAGCAATCGGTATTATCAGCAGGTTCGGGAAATTGCTGATGCCGAGGGAAGTCAGGTGCTGCCTATTTGTGCCAAATTAGAGCAGGACGTGGCTGAACTGGAGGGGGAGGAAAAGCAGCTGTTCCTTGAGGAGATTGGCGTGGAGGAATCAGGACTGGACCGTCTTATCAAGTGCTCTTATACGCTGCTGGGATTGATTTCTTTCCTGACATATGGCAAAGACGAATGCCGGGCCTGGACGATTAAAAAAGGTACTAAAGCCCCTCAGGCTGCGGGAAAAATCCATTCCGATATTGAACGGGGCTTCATTCGGGCGGAGGTTATCGCTTACAGTGATATGGCTGCCTGCGGCAGTGTTGCTGCCGCCAGGGAAAAGGGACTGCTCCGAAGTGAGGGCAAAGAGTATGTTGTTCAAGATGGCGATATGATTTACTTTCGCTTTAATGTTTAACCTGTGGCTTGCGAAAAAAGCGGACGGAAGGAGTTTTGCACATCGCATAGCCTGACTCCGCTCTTTAAGCGGCATCGGAGATAAAACTGGTGGGGAAGCTGCCGCCGCGGCATAGCCCCACCCAAGGGCTATACAGCGGCCTTCGGAAGGAAGGGGAGAAGTCCCTTTCTGGTGGGAATATGCTCCAGGAGGTAGGAGAGCGAGCGAGACAGACTTAGCTCGATTTCATAGAGGCGATGTGTGTTTTTCACAGGCCGGCAGACCACTGACTGTAAAGTATGGAGCTGGATTTTTTCAGCGCTGTTTACCAGGTTGGAAGCGTTTGTTCCGGAAGCTGAAAAATTCGCAGGCAGATTTTAAAGCTATGGAATCAGACCGAAATAGAGAAAAAGCGGACGCAAAGCGTCCGCTTTTTCATCCTCTATTCGTGAACAATGAGCTCGAGAATATCGGGCCTTGCGTAGTGTCCGCAGGGGTCGAATTCCATGCGGCTGGCCGGAACCTGATTCATATCCAGACTTGCGTAAATGATCTGTTCTTTGTCCCAGACTGGTTCTGCCGCATAATGACCATAGGGGTCTATGACACAGCTTCCGCCCCGGCAGACAATATTATTCAGATTGTCAATTTCTTCAGGGCAGTGAAGACCACTGGGGTACATATTCCTCGTGAAATACATATCGCAGTTGATGAAGTAGCAGCGGCCCTCAATAGCAATATGGCGGATGGTGGCCTGCCACTCCTCATTGTCATTGGTATTGGGAGAGATGTATAAAGTCAGTCCCTTCTGATACAAGGCTGCGCGGGCCAGAGGCATGTAACTTTCCCAACAGATCATACTGGCCATGGGTCCCCAGGGAGTATCGGTGATAGGAAAGTAATCCTGATTGGCATCACCCCAGACCATTCGTTCTGCGCCGGTAGGCTTAAGCTTCCGATGCCTGGTGAGCAATTCCCCGGTGGGAGAGAAGATGATATTGGAATTGTAGAGTGTGGCGGTGTGAGGTTCCCGCTCGGAGACGCCGATGCTGACATAGGCATGAGCTTTCGCGGCGGCCTGAGAGAGCTGGTCTGTCTCCGGTCCGGGAATCAGAATGGAGTTGTCATAATAAGTGCTCCAGTCTTTTCGCCCGCCGGCCTCCCGGCTGCCTACCGTGAAGCCAAAAGTCATGCCGTAAGGGTAACCGGGGATAAATAGTTCCGGAAAAACGATGAGTTCTGCCTGCTGTCCGGCGGCCTCCTGAATCAGCCGGACCGCCTTTTCCACACAGGCGGCTTTATCAAACATGACAGAAGCGGCCTGGACTACCGCGAGCTGACAGATGCTTTTTAAATCTTTCATGCCGGCGCTTCCTTTCCTTATGCGTATAGGGGAGGGATAGTTCCTGTTTTTAGAGTAACAGATAAAAGGAAATAGAGCAAGCGTTTTCTCCTTATCCGGCAGCGGCAAAAAATTTGAATATGGAGTGAACACCTGCCGGTTTTCAAACGTGTTATAAGTGAAAGGCGTCTTTTGTCATCAATAAAAGAAAAGGAGGTGCGGCATGACGGAGCAGGAATTGCAAAGAGTTATGACTGCTTACGGCGATTCAGTATACCGGGTGGCGCTGTGCCGTTTGCAGAATACTGCGGATGCGGAAGATGTTTATCAGGATGTGTTTCTCCGCCTGCTGGAACAGAGGACTGCCGGTTGGGACGGAGAACATCTGAAAGCATGGCTGATCCGGGCCGCGCTGAACCGATGCGCGGACGTGGGACGGCTTCGGCGGAGAAGAGGAGGGACATTGTCCCTGGAGGATGTTTCGGATATGTCCTGTCCTTTGGATGAGCGGTCAGAGGAGCTGTGGGATGCAGTGGCCCGCCTGCCGGAAAAGCTGCGGACAGCGATTCATCTTTTTTACGGAGAAGGGTACCAAAACAATGAAATTGGGACGATGCTAGGTATTCCGGCGGCGACGGTGCGCAGCCGGCTTCACCGGGCCCGGGCAGAGCTGCGAAACTTATTAGGAGGTTTTGACAATGGAGAATCGGTATCGGAAGCTGATGGAAGCCATTCATACGCCCGCTGGGCTGAATGACCGGGTGCTGTTCGAGGCCCGCCGCCGGGCAGCGGTCCCGCATCGGGAGCAGAGAAACTGGGGAAGGCCCTTCCTGCGGACAGCGCTCTGTGCCGCCTGTGCCTTGGCATTGCTGCTGGGTGGGTTTTCCTTACGGCCTGCGCCTGTGGCAGAGTCTGGCCTCGCTGGGAGTACCGCTCCGGATGCGGAGCAGGAGACCAAAATCTTGACCCCTACCTTTGGCCTGACAGCCTACGCCGCCATGACCGAGACATCTTACGGCCCGGCGGAGAACGGCGGTATTGCCTTCGCTGTCGGGGAGGGGTGCACTACCTTGGAATTTGGGGATTTCACCGGATGCCTCTTTCAGATTACAGGGGAGAGCATCGCAGAAGTGTCCCTCTCCATCGACCGGGGCGGATTGTACCGCTACCAATCCCGAGAGAATCTGACGGAGGAGCAGATGGCGGAGTACCGCCAGGCTATGGCGGAGGGGCGTCTGGCACCCGCTGCCATCAGCCAGAGGGACGACGGCACATGGTATATGCCGGAGATGAACGCTATAGGCCAGAACGTCCAGGAGGACTATGACCCGGAAACCCGGTATGGCTTCTGGGTCCCGCCGGAGGACATGGCCGTTGATACCGGCCTTGGCATCACTACTGAGGCCGAAATGGATGCGGACTACTTTGACGGGGGAACGCTGACGGTAACGGTGATTTCCTCCGACGGAACTGAAAAAACCCAGGCGTACCATCTCCACAGCGGCACTTTGCGGGTGGAGTTCGGGGAGGATAACTCGATCACTGTCCTGCCGGAGCTGGTGGACCCGGAGGATCGGGAGACACCCTTTGTGTATGGCATCTACGCTGTTCCGGAGAATTGAGCCTTATTAAAAAAATAGCAGACCGCTTAATCAGCAATTTTTTTCTCTGTACGCTGAGAGTCGTTTTTAAAATCAGTCAGGATTCCTGGAAATGACTGCCCTGTCCAGTGAGAAGAGTTTATTGACGCTTTTGTTAATATTAAGCAAAGCTGAAAAGCCACGTCTTTCGACGTGGCTTCAGCTTGTCGAATAGTTTTTCATATATTCCGTCTATCCCAGAACCAGGGAGAAGCTTTCCCGGAGCCTGTTATAAAACCGTCGGAATACCGGACAAATGCGGATTTTTTGTCAAGAAGGGTGATTTGGTGCAGGAGTCCTGACGGATTTTCAAAGAAAACAACATAGTTTCAGCGGAAAAGAATGCTCCGGAATGGCGTTTGGTCGATTTTAAAATAGACTTCTAAGGGAAAACCTGCTGCCGTTTGAAAAAATCCTGCTTGGTTCCAGACCATACCTGTCGAGGAATTGCCCGCCTCAGTACATTTTCCATATTCCCGAAAATCTTTAATTTTGTGCGGATACCGTAAAGAGAGGCGGAGGGATTCTGTTTGCGAAAACGGCTACTCCGCCTCGGTTTCATAGGGCCAGTCCTGAATGCCTCCGAAGTCGGCTATGTTGGTATAG
The DNA here is from genome assembly GCA_910576845.1 of uncultured Oscillibacter sp. GTDB lineage: Bacteria > Bacillota > Clostridia > Oscillospirales > Oscillospiraceae > Oscillibacter. The sequence continues at coordinate 25,401 of CAJTJA010000022.1, read as the reverse complement.
CCCATCTCCGCCAGTTTCTCTGCCGCTTCGGCGCTGCGGCGGCCAGAGCGGCAATAGAGCAAAATTTCTGCATCCGTTTCAAAGGGCATGGGCAGACCGGGCTGAATGTCTTCATTAGGGAAGCACACGGCACCGGGAATATGACCTTCGTCATATTCCTTCTGAGTCCGTACGTCCAGAAGGAGAATGTCTGGATCAGCGTCCAATCGCTCCTTGGCTTCTTCGGCGGTAATTGTGGCCCAGGGATTTGCGGATGCCTGAGTTCCGCTGGCAGAGCCGGAGCGGCTCATCCGGGCAGAATAAAATTTGAGGATGGCCATGCCGAAGCAGATAACGGCGGCCAGAAGAAAAAGCTGCCTCATAAGGCGCCTCCTGTGTTTGTAATTTTGAGGGACTGGGACACAGTTTACAGGAAATAACGAAAAAAATCAACTGTTTTTAAAAAATCAAAGGTTCCATAGCTAAAAATGGTCCCCTCCGAAAAACCGGAAGGGACCATTTTGGCTGTGTCAATCCGGTCTGGATATGCTCCAGGCCGCCAGAGCGTGTAAAAGTTCTTTGGATACTTGCCATAAGCGGCTCTGGAACGCTAAAGCTCCTGCTTCGCGCTCATTTAAGAGCCTCATATCTTTTAAGTAAGCATCAGAACTCCAGGTTCTTGCCCTCGTTGTTAAAGAGGTGGCAGACGTTGCCGTCGAAGCTGAGGTGAATAGCAGTGCCGGGGGCAAAGCTGACGCTGGAGAGGTCCAGAGTGGGCACGATGACCACTACATCCCGGCCCTCGGCGTTGGCGTGGAGATGGACCTCGCTGCCCATCATCTCAGAGACGTCCACGGTGGCCGTCAGGGTGTTGGCTCCGTTGCCCAAAGTGATGTGGCTGGGACGGACGCCCAGGGTGATGGCCTGAGAGCCCACGTTTTTAGCTGCCAGGGCCTGCTGTTTCACGTCAGAGAGAACAACCTTCATGCCGCCCACAGTGACGCTGTACTTGCCGTCTTCTTTCAGAAGCTTGGCGTCAAAGAAGTTCATCTGGGGTGTACCGATGAATCCGGCGACGAAGAGGTTGGCGGGATGATCAAAGACCTGCTGGGGAGTACCGATCTGCTGAATAAAGCCGTCCTTCATGATGACGATACGGTCGCCCAGAGTCATAGCCTCGGTTTGGTCATGGGTGACATACATGAAGGTGGTGTTGATTTTCTGGCGAAGCTTGATGATCTCGGCACGCATCTGATTGCGGAGCTTGGCGTCCAAGTTACTAAGGGGCTCATCCATCAGCAGCACTTTGGGCTCCCGAACAATGGCGCGGCCAATGGCCACGCGCTGGCGCTGGCCGCCCGACAAGGCCTTGGGCTTCCGGTCCAGATACTGGGTAATATCCAAAATTTCGGCGGCCTCTTTGACCCGCTTATCAATTTCGTCCTTAGCGACCTTGCGGAGTTTCAGGGGGAAGGCCATGTTCTCATATACCGTCATGTGGGGATAAAGGGCATAGCTCTGGAAAACCATGGCGATATCCCGGTTTTTGGGCTCTACATCGTTCATGAGCTGGCCATCAATGTACAGCTCACCCTCGCTGATTTCCTCCAAGCCGGCTACCATACGCAGGGTGGTGGACTTGCCGCAGCCGGAGGGACCGACCAGAACGATGAACTCCTTGTCAGCAATGTCCAGGTTGAATTCCTGAACGGCTACAACACCTTTCTCCGTTACCTGGAGGTTGACTTTCTTTTCGGAATCCTCTTTCTTCTTCTTGGCTTTCTTCTGGTCACCGCTGTGGGGGTAAATCTTCTTGATGCTCTTCAGGTTCAGAGTTGCCATAGCGTATCACTTTGGCGAAGCGGCCTCCGCCGTCTCCGCCTCACCTGGGAAAGCGTGTTCCCACAGGCATTACGGCAGGTCTCCACACTGCCGCACCGCAAGCTGAGCGGGGGTTCCTCCTTTTTGTTTGGTGCCGGGGGCTATAGGCTCCGCTTTCACGCGTGGACTGTGAAAACCGGTTCGAAAAATGGAGTAGCCTGCCGGCCCGTTGATTTATAGTCAACAAACTTGAAAAGCATCCAGGATGACTTTTCTCCAGCGAAAACTGCCGGAGCCGCTGAAAGCGGCTGGTTTGTTGAACTTCATAGTGCAGTGAATGTGCGCTCTGCGCTCCGGCAGACCTGCGGTCTTCCGGCCGAAAAGCGGCAGCTTGCTGCTTTTCGGCTTCACTGGCTATATGGAAAGGCGGAGGGATTCCGCCAAATCCAACGCTGGGAGTGTGGACTTAGGCTGGGACAGTTTCGCCCTTGAAGATAATTTTGCGGATGGCCAGGTCTTCCTGATTCAGCAGAACGATGCTGGCTTCTTTACCTGCGTCCAAGGTTCCGGCGCGGCTCTCAATACCGATGGATTGAGCGGGGTTAAAAGTGCAGGCCCGCACCGCGTCCGCCAGGGGAACGCCGAAGGATACGGCGGTTCTCATACAGGTCATCAGGTTTGTGGCGGAACCGGCGATGGTCGTTCCATCTTCCAAGGTGCACAGGGGACCCTTTACGATGACAGCCTGGCCGCCCAGAGTATAATTACCATCCGGCATCCCCGCTGCACGCATGGTATCGGAAACCAGCAGCATCCGCTCTTTTCCGAAGAGCCGGAAGGTAGCCCGAACCACACTGGGGTGAATATGGACGCCGTCACAAATAAGCTCTGCGAAAGCGCCGGAGTCAAAAGCTGCTCCAATTACCCCAGGGTTCCGGTGGACAAAGGGAGGCATAGCGTTGTAAGTGTGGGTGGTGTGATTAGCCCCCGCCTCAAAGGCGGTTTTTGCCGTATCATAGTCCGCTGTGGTGTGTCCCAGAGAGACCGCAATGCCCATACTGACTGCTTCCCTAATAAACTCCATTGCGCCAGGCTGCTCCGGGGCCAGGGTGACCAGTTTCACGCAGCCTTCCGCCGCCTCTTGGAGGCGCTTCAGCATGGAAATATCGGGGTCGTGAAGAAATGCGCCATTCTGCGCGCCCTTCTTGGCGGCAGACAGGAAGGGACCTTCCAAATGTGCTCCTACAACCTCCGCGCCGCCGGCTTTTTTCTTCTGGTGAGCGGCGGTATTTTTACAGATGGCCGTCAACTGGTCCTCCGGCAGGGTCATGCCTGCCGGGCAGAGATATGTCACGCCTTGGGAGAGTTCATAATCGGCAATTTTTTGGAGGCCTTCCGGCGTGGCGTCGCTGAAATCCTCGCCTACCGCGCCGTGAAAGTGGACATCTACCAGACCGGGGATGACACAGCAACCGGAGGCATCCAAGACAGTTTCATCACCGCTGGCGGTGGAAATCAAAGGGCCATCGGTGTATACATCCCGGGCAATAAAGCCTTGTTCCAGGTCAAAGACCTGCCCTCCTGTTATCCGCATATGCTTACCCCGGCGGACTTCAGCCTGCTTCCGGCGGCCTCGTCCACGACCACCACCACGTTGGGATGGAGTTGGAGAATGGAGCCGGGGCAGTGAGGTGTGATAGTCCCGCAGATGGAGTTCAGGATAGCGCCGGCCTTCTCCTCGCCGCTGGCGGCAAGCAGGACCTTTTTAGCTCCCATGATAGCCCCGATACCCATGCTGATAGCCTGCTTAGGCACATCGTCCCGAGTGGCAAAGAATCGGGCATTGGCATCAATGGTGCTCTCCGCCAGGTCCACCACATGAGTCTCTTTGACGAAGCTGTCACCGGGTTCATTGAAGCCGATGTGACCGTTGCGCCCGATACCCAGGAGCTGCAAATCCACATAGCCTAAGGAGTGGATATAAGCGTCGTACTCCGCGCAGAAAGTTTTGGGGTCTTTGGTCAGGCCGTCGGGCACCCGGGTGTTCTCGGGAATAATATCTACATGGTTGAACAGATTGCTCTGCATGAAATAACGGTAGCTCTGATCGTGGGTGGGCGCAAGCCCCACATACTCATCCAGGTTGACGGAAAGCACGTCCTTAAAGCTAAGACAGCCTTGTTTGTACCAATCTACCAGGTACTTATAAGCCCCTTCGGGAGTGGAGCCAGTAGCCAGGCCCAGGACGCAGGCGGGATTGTGGACAATCTCTGCGGCGATGACCTGAGCCATACGGCGGCTCATGGCGTCATAGTCCTTCTCAACAAAAATTCTCATAATTGCAGTTCTCCTTTACAGATTTCCAAATATGATCTGCTTCGCTGCCGTCGCTTCAGTTCGGTAAGCTTACCGGACTATCAGAGCCAACATAAGCTTTTTTTAAATATTTTTCTCCTCAAAGATATACACTACTAAGATTTTGCTCCTCAAAATCAAGTGTTGTTACCATCTTTCAAGAAAAATATCAGCCCTTGACGCCGCCGGAGGCGAGACCGCTGACCAGGTTCTTCTCGATGCACATGAACAGGATGACCACGGGGATAATGGCAAAGATGGAGGCGGCGAACAGGTACTGCCACTCGATCATATTATACCCGTTGAAGGTATTGATACCCACGGTCAGGGGCTTGAAGGTGTCGGTGGAGATAAGGCACAGGGCTACGGTATACTCGTTCCAGGCGTTGATAAAAATGAAAATCAGGGTGGTGACGATGCCGGGGGCCGCCACGGGGAGCAGCACTTTCATCATGGACTGGACACGGGTACAGCCGTCGATGGTGGCGGCCTGCTCCATCTCCGCGGAGATGCCCATGAAAGTGCCCCGGAGCAGCCAGATGGTGAACGCCTGATTGAAGGCGGCGTTGATGAAAATCAGACCCAGGATGTTATCCGTCAGTCCCAGTTTCTGCATAACCTGATAGATGCCGATAAGAAGCACCACCGGAGCGAACATCTGAGAGACGATAACAAAGCCCAAGAAAGCGGTCTGCCCTTTGAATTTCATCCGGGCCAGAGCATAGGCGGCGGGAATGCCGCAGAGCATGGCGATGATGGTGGAACCGCCGGCGATGAGAACGGAGTTCAGCATATACTTGGCCATGGGGGCCCGGCTCCAAATATCAATGAAGTTGGACCACAAGGGCACGATGGGCAGGATGGTGCCGCCGGAGAAAATCTCCACCCGGTTCTTCAAGGCGGTGCACAGCATGGCAAAGTAGGGGTATAGGGTGATAACGCATACGTCCAGCACCACGAAGTAAAGCAGAAGACGTAAAATTCCTTTTTTTATGGAAACCGGCTTCTTTACGGCATTAGCGGGCTGACTCATAGATCGTCATCTCCTTTCCGCAGGGTGTAGATCATGTAAACGCTGGCGCAGACCAGCAGGATGAGGAAGCCGATGACCGAGACAGCGGAGGCTTCGCCCTGCTTGCCGTTGTAGAAGGCCAGCTTGTAGAGATATGTAACCAGGGTGTCTGTATGGTTGGCCGGGTCGCCCTTGGTCATGGTCCAGATGATGGGGAAGGAGTTGAAGACGTAGATGATGTTCAGCACCGTGGCCACCGTCAGGGAGGACTTCACCAGGGGCAGGGTGATGCTGAACAGCTTCTGGAAGTACCCGGCCCCGTCCACAGTTGCAGCCTCATAATAGGATGCGTCGATGCTCTGGAGCCCGGAGAGCACGCAGAAGGTGACAAAGGGAATGGTAACGAAGATGCCGCAGGCGATCTCCCAGGCGAAGTAGGCCCCCGGCGTGGGCGTCCAGTTCACCGGGGCGCTGATGAGACCGATTTTCATCAGCAGGGTGTTCAAAGTGCCGTAGTCCTTGTTGATGATGAAGTTCCAGGCGCTGGCCTGGATGACCAGCGTGGTGGCCCAGGGGAAGACCACGATGGCCCGGGCCACTTTCCGGCCCCGGAATTTGTTGTTCAGCACCAGGGCCAGCATGAAGCCCAGCACGGTGGAGATGACTACCACAGCAATGGTCCAAACAATGGTATTTTTCAGCACCAGGGAAAAGGCGGGGCTTTTGAGAACGTTGGTAAAGTTTTCAAAGTTGTTATAGCCCTTGACCAGGCCCGCCCGGGTCACCTTGCTCATGGAGAGCTGGAAAACCTTGACGATGGGAGTCACGATAAAAATGGCCATCAGGATGATACTGGGGGCGATCCAGATGTAGGGTTCCACCTTGCGGAAGAGTTTTTTGCTCCCGGAGAGGCGGGGGACTTTCTTGGCCAGCTCCTGGGCCTCCGCGGGGGCAGAGGGGGTCTTTGTACTCACGGGGACACCTCCCTATAGTCAATATCTGAGAGCGTCTTCCGGCCGCTTTCAAAACCCGGTGAAAGCCGCCGTGCTTTGAGAACGGCTGGAAGAGAACGGGGGCCGGGCCGTGTAGGCCCGGCCCCCGCAGTGGTTTGCTTCAAGTGTCAGATTGCTTGAAGGAGTCAACCGGCGATCTGAGCCTGGAGGTCTTCCAGCAGCTCCTTGACGTTGCCGCCCAGAAGAGCCTGCTGCTCCACGTTGATAACGCCCTGTTTCACGTCGGCCCACTCGGCCTTGGCGGTGGGATAGAACTTGCAGGAGCCCACGATCTCCACCCAGGGAGCCATGGAGGGATCGGCAGCGGCTACGATCTCGCCGCCGGCGGAGGTGGCGGGCAGGAAGCCTTCCATCAGAACCCAGTCAGAATACCGCTCATCTTCATAGAAGAAGTCGAAGAACTCCTTGATAGCTTCGATCTTTTCGTCGGAGTGGCCGTTATCGAAGACCATGAAGCGATCCATGACGCCTGCGGAGACAGAGGGATTGCTGCCGTTGGTGGGGATGGCCGCAAAGGCATAGTCGATCTGCTCTTCAGCCGGGGTATTGGCTTTGGCGTAGTTGTCGGCGATGTAGGTGGGGATGGAGTTGGGCCCGATCATCATGGCCAGCTTGCCAGCGCCGAACAGGTCCTGCAGGGCGTAGCGGGTTTCGTTGGCAGGGTCGGAGTTGGTGTAGCCGTCCTTGACCAGCCCGATGGCGTATTCAATAGCCTCCACGTTGGCGTCGGCGTCCAGAGTCCAGTTGCCGGAGGCGTCCGTGAAGTCGCTTCCGTTGTTCCAGATGTAGTAGGCAAAGGCAGCCTGGCCTTCGTCGGTGGTCATATCAATGCCCCAGGGATAGATGCTGGAGTCATAGGCCTTGATTTTCTCGCAGGCGGCCTTCAGCTCGTCCCAAGTAGTGGGGACTTCCACACCGGCGGCTTCCAGGATGCCCTTGTTGTAGTACATGGCACGGGCGGAGGCCAGATCGGGGATGGCCCAGATGGTGCCGTCGATATTGGACTGCTCCAGGAAAGCGTCGTAGAACTTGGCGTAGGTTTCGTCAGAGACACAGTCCTGAATGGGCAGGAGCAGGTCGTCGGCCACGTAATCCGCGAACACGTCGATGTTCAGGATGTCCGGGGCGTCGTTGTTGGCAACCCGGGTGTTGACGACCGTGTAAATATCGTTCCAGGACACCGCCTCCACAGTCAGGTCAATATTGTCATGGCTGCTGTTGAAGTCGGTGACGAAGTCGGCCCACCACTGCTTGGTGTTCTGACCGTACTCGGCGGCAATCACCTTGATGGCAGTCTTTTCTCCGGAGCCGGAGTCAGCGGGCGGAGCGGTGGTGCCGGTATTGCCGGAGTCGGCGGGTGGAGTGGTGTCGCCGCCCTTATCGCCGCCGCAGGCGGCCAGAGACAGGACCATCACAAGGGCGAGCAAAGTGGCAAGAAACTTTTTCATCGTCATTCTCCTCTTAACAAAATATTCATGTGTCTTCTGAAATACACATGTGAGGGAGCGATCGGAAAATTCCACAAACGCAGCCCTCATATATTAATTATACTTGTAGAATTTGTAAATAATAGGGGTCTACGTTCACTTTGTAGAAAAATCGTACGAACCGCGAAAGCTCGTACGATTGGGTAAACGATTAACTAAAAAATGTAAAAATTATAAACGGGCAGATGGCTGGGAAAAGGCCGGATTCTTTTGAAAGCTGTTTGCGCTTTTAGTCCGGCGGCACGTGCCGCTTTGGATTTCAAAAGAGTGCTGGGCGCGGCGGTCAAAACCGCTGCGGTTTTAGGCCTTGTTTGAAAAATGTCAAAACGCCCAAACAGCGGATCTTTTTCCGCCGCTCAGCGTTAAATTTTCTTGCCGGGCGGCAGCCTGCCTGCAAAAATTTGCCTTGATTGGCCAAAAAATCTCTCGCCGCTGGACATTCCGCCAATTTTCAAACAAGGCCTAGACTTTACCTGATGTAAGGCAGAATCATGGAGGCCAGGAGGGCCGTCACCAGCACCACCGCCAGTACCAGCGCCACTACGCGTTTCAGCTTGCCGTTCATTCCGTTTCCTCCTCTGTCAGTATTTTTCGTATACTTTTTTCCGCTTTGCTTCTGGGCAGCATCAGCTCGTGTCCGCAGCCCAGGCACCGGAGCTTAATATCCATGCCGATCCTCAAAATTTCCCACCGGACGCTGCCGCAGGGATGTGGTTTTTTTAATTCCACCAAGTCATGAAGCCTCAGGTCCATCGTGTCCTCCTGTCAACCATTTTATTTTGCCGCATATATTGGCATATCCAGAACTTGTTTGAAAAATGCCGAAACAGCCGACGGATATGTTTATGCCATTCTGTGTTGAGATTTCCTGTCATAGACATATATGCCTGTAAGAGCCTGCTTTGGTCAGCGGAAAATCTCTTGGCGCCGGTAATTCTGCCATTTATCAAGCACAGTCTGGGGGGTGTTTTCAACTGCCGGATACTGGCAGACGGAATGTTTCGGGGCAGAAGTCCTGTCGCCTTCAGGGCGAACGAACGCTGCATTGCGGCAGGAATCTGCTGCTGGGCCGTATTTTGAATGTTGAAAGGCACCCTCAAAAGTTGATGCCGCCGACAGCGGCAGATAGGATGCGATCAATTATGCCGGAAAATAAACTGTATCCGCCGGAAGGCCTCCGCCCCCCTGTTCCCTTGAGCCTGTCCGATTTAAAGGAAGCTTTGGAAAGCGGAACCATTCTGGAAGCTCCCGTCCAGCGCTGTGATGTGGAGCATACCCTCCATCTCTCTTTGGGCAGCGTCCAGGGACGCATTTCCCGGGAAGATGCCGTAGCTCCCTGGATCAGCGGCTCGGAGCGGGACATTGCCGTTCTCTCCCGAGTGGGAAAATCCACCTGTTTTACCGTTACAGCCCTGGAGGCTGATGAGAAGGGCGCGCCTGTCGCGCGGCTCTCCCGCCGTGCGGCCCAGGAAAAGGCAATGGATGATTTTCTGCGGCATTTGTCGCCGGGTTCGCTTCTTACCGGGCGGATTACCAGGCTGGAAACATTTGGGGCCTTTGTGGACGTGGGCTGCGGCATCATTGCCATGCTGCCCATTGAACATATCTCGGTTTCACGCATTTCCCACCCGAAGGAGCGCTTTCAGGTGGGACAGAAGGTCCTGACAGCCGTTTGGTCTCTGGACCGGGAGACCAAACGGATTACCCTCACCCACCGGGAACTGCTGGGCACCTGGCTGGAGAATGCCAGCCGTTTTCGTCCGGGCGAGACGGTGCGGGGCATCGTGCGGACAGTGAAGGACTATGGCAGCTTCATTGAGCTGGCGCCCAACCTCTCCGGTCTTGCCGATGCCAAGGAGCGCCTGTTTCCCGGCGACGGAGTGTCTGTGTACATCAAGAGCATCCGCCCGGAGCGAATGAAGGTGAAGCTGCAGGTGATCGAGAAGCTGCCTCCGGCGCAGCCGGAGCCCATTCGCTATCAGATAACCGATGGGAAACTGGAGCACTGGATTTATTCCCCGCCGGACTATGAGAAAACGCCGGTGGAGACGGTTTTTACAGCTCCTTCCCCTTGAGCTTTTCCCAGTAGGCTTTTGCCGTCTGTTCGGTTTTGTTCTCTCCCCACTGGTAATATTTCACGCCCTTTAGTGCGTCGGGGAGATACTGCTGTTCCACCCAGTGACCCGGGAAAAGATGGGGGTAGAGGTAGTGCTGCTGGTTGTCAAAGCCGGTGGTGTCGGCGTGAACGTTTTGGAGCTGCCGGGGTACGTCTCCGGTTCGGCCTGCCCGAATATCCGCTCGGGCTTTTCCGATGCCCTCGACAACACTGTTGGATTTTGGCGCGGTAGCCAGCAGGATTGCCGCCTGAGCCAGAGGCAGCTGAGCTTCGGGGAGGCCGAGCTGCATTGCCGTATCCACGCAGGCTTTTACGATAGGCACGGCTTGCGGATAGGCCATTCCCACATCTTCGCTGGCGGAGCAGAGAAGGCGGCGGCAGGGCGTTACCAGGTCTCCTGCCTCCAGAAAACGGGCCAGATAGTGGAGGGCGGCGTCAGGGTCACTGCCCCGGAGAGATTTCATCAGCGCGGAGGCGATGTCGTACATGGCGTCGCCTCCCTTGTCATAGCGCATGGCGCTGCGCTGGGAGACCTGAGCGGCGTCTTCTTTTGAAATAAACAGCTTACCCTTTTTCGGCTGGGCGGCGCTGGCCAAAAGCTCCACAGCGTTGACAGCCTTCCGCACATCTCCGCCGCAGGCGGTGGCAATCTGGAGGGGCAGGCCATCTTCCCACTCCAGAGGCAGGGGAGTCCGGTCCTTTTCGATGTTCAGCGCCCGGAGGACGGCGGGCTCCGCCTCTTCCGGCGGAACGGCCTTGAACTCGAAAACCGTGCTCCGGCTGAGCAGAGCGCCGTAGACATAGAAATAGGGATTCTCGGTAGTGGAGGCAATCAGGGTCAGCTTGCCGTTTTCCATAAATTCCAGCAGGCTTTGCTGCTGCTTCTTATTAAAATACTGTATCTCATCCAGATACAGCAGCACGCCGCCGGGGGCCAGGAGAGTCCCTACGTCGGCGATGATGTCCTTGACATCCTGAAGGGTGGCCGTAGTGGCGTTGAGGCGGTACAGGGCCTTGTGGGTTCGCTCGGCCACGATGTTGGCGATGGTGGTTTTGCCGGTGCCGGAGGGACCGTAGAAAACCATGTTGGCCTCGGTTTTGCTCTCAATCAGGCGGCGAAGCACTGCGCCGGGAGCCAGAAGGTGCCGCTGCCCGACCACATCGTTAAGAGTTTTTGGGCGGATTTCGTCCGCCAGGGGGCGCTGCATAGCGGTCCCTCCTTTTCGTTTTATGGGAAAGGATTATACCATACCGGGAACAAAGTTTCCACCCGGTTCGGGAAAAATCTTTCGGCAATCCGCCGGGAGCCGCTCCTCAGATTCCCCCGCCGCTCAGATCATAAAGCCCGGTAATGTCCTCCCCGTCCGTGTCGTAAAACGTAACCCGGTCCCGGTCGATATGGTTATCCTCCACCCGGCTGTCAATCTCCGCGCAGAGCAGGAAGTGGTCCCGGGGCGTGTTCTTCTCCAGCTCATAGGCCCGGCCCTCGATGGAGACGGTGATTCTGGCAAGCCGGGCCTCCGGGTCCCTGCCTCCCAGGAGAAGGTATTTCCTTCCTTCGCTCTCCACGATGGAGTCCCGGAGCCCCCCGTCGCCGTACGTAAGATACTCAATCTTATACCGCCCGGTCAAGCTGCGTTTCAGGGTGACGCTGCCCAGGTACTCCCCCATCTCAATCAGGTAATACTCTCGATTCCCCACGCCCGCGCTGTCGTACACCGTGATTTCAGACGGGTCCCAATCCTCGGATTCCCGGTTGTGAAACGCCGCGATCTCTTCCGGCAGCATGGCTAGGTTTAGCTCAATGGGATAGGAAAAGTGATATGCCGCCGACAGGACGGCAGCCGCCAGAATCAGAACAGCTGCCCCGCGCCTGACGGCCTTCACCGTGATGCTCATTCTCCGCACCTCCCCAAGCTCATTTTTTTGATTATAGCATGCTCCTTTGCTTCCCGCAAGCGCCGGACCTCCAGTGCAAATGGTTCTCCCCCTGGACACGGCTTCGATTTTCTAGTATAATAAAATTCGCAATGCGGATGATATTTCTAATAATCAGGACTATCCTCTATTCCCATTTCCATCCAAGAGGCCTACAATAAGGCTGAATGAATCTTGAAAATCTTTCACTGCGGCGAAAAATTTTTATAATTTGGAAGGAGCGGTTTCTATGTCCATTCTTGTATGCGGCGGCGCCGGCTATATCGGCAGCCACACCTGCGTGGAGCTTGTTCAGGCGGGCTATGACATCATCGTGGCGGACAATCTCTACAACTCCAGCGAGGAGGCCATCCGCCGGGTGGAGAAAATCGTTGGAAAGAAGATTCCCTTTGTCAAAACTGAGCTCTGCGACATGGAGCAGGTGGAGGCCCTGTTCGTTCAGCACCCTGATATTGATTCCGTCATTCACTTCGCCGGGCTGAAGGCTGTGGGCGAGAGCGTCGCCAAGCCTCTGGAGTACTATTCCAACAACCTCATCAGCACCCTGTATCTGCTCCAGGCCATGCGGAAGCACAATGTAAAGAATTTCGTCTTTTCCTCCTCCGCCACGGTCTATGGCGACCCTGCCACCGTGCCTATCCGGGAGGATTTCCCGACCGGCGGCACAACGAATCCTTACGGCACCACCAAGCTCTTCCAGGAGCGCATCCTCTCCGACTACTGCGCCGCGGACCCCACGCTGAATGTGGCCCTGCTCCGGTATTTCAACCCCATCGGGGCCCATGAGAGCGGTCTTATCGGCGAGGACCCCAACGGCATCCCCAACAACCTGGTTCCCTATATCGCCAAAGTGGCTGTGGGAGAACTGGAGAAGGTTCACGTCTATGGGAACGACTACAATACCCCGGACGGCACCGGCGTGCGGGATTATATCCATGTCGTCGACCTGGCCAAGGGCCACGTGGCGGCGCTGCGCAAGCTGGAGACGGGCTGCGGCCTCTTCATCTGCAACCTGGGCACCGGAAACGGTTACAGTGTGCTGGACGTGCTCCACGCCTATGAGAAAGCCTGCGGCAAGGAGCTGCCCCATGTCATCGACCCCCGCCGCCCCGGCGACATCGCCACCTGCTACGCCGACCCCCAAAAGGCCCGGGAGGAGCTGGGCTGGCAGGCGGAGCTGGGCATCGAGGAGATGTGCGCTTCCTCCTGGAAGTGGCAGTCCATGAATCCCAACGGCTATAAAGGAGGCGGCAAATGAGCAAGCCTGTTCTGGTCATTATGGCCGCCGGCATGGGCAGCCGGTACGGCGGCCTGAAGCAGCTGGACCCCGTGGGGAACCACGGGCAGCTGATTATCGACTACTCCATTTACGACGCCCGCCGGGCGGGCTTCGAGACGGTGGTCTTCGTCATTAAGCCCGAAATCGAGGCGGATTTCAAGGCCTGCATCGGCGACCGCGTGTCGAAGTCCATGGACGTGCGCTACGTTTACCAGCTGAAGGAGGACATGCCGGAGGGTTACGCCGTCCCCGCGGAGCGCCAGAAGCCCTGGGGCACCGCGCACGCCGCCCTGGCGGCCCGGTCTGTGGTGGACGGCCCCTTCGCCGTCATCAACGCCGACGACTACTACGGCCCTGAGGCCTACCAGAAGATTTACGACTATCTGGCCGCTCATGAGGACGGGGCGCTTTATGAATACGTTATGGTGGGGTATCTGCTGAAAAACACCGTCAGCGAGAACGGCACCGTGGCCCGGGGCGTCTGCGAGGAGACCGGAGACCACTACCTCGCTCAAATTACCGAGCGGACCAAGATTGAGCAGGGGCCGCCCCTGCGCTTTACCGAGGACGACGGGGCCACTTGGACGGAATTGCCGGAGGATACCATCGTCTCCCTGAACATGTGGGGCTTCACCCGGAGCTTTCTGGAGGAAGCCTGGAAGCGGTTCCCCGCCTTTTTGGACAGGGCGCTGGCGGAGAATCCCGCCAAGGCGGAGTATTTCCTCCCCAGCGTGGTCAGCCAGCTGATCGGGGAGGGAAAGGCCCGGGTCAAGGTTCTGCGGAGCGGGGACAAGTGGTACGGCGTCACCTATCGGGAGGACAAGCCCACGGTGATGGCCGCCATTGCGGAAAAAACAGAGTCCGGTCTTTATCCGGACCGGCTTTGGGAGGAATGAGATGAGCACCGCCGAAGAGAGATTACAGGAGGTCCTGGCCGCGTTTGACTTTGGGGCCCCGGTGGTAGGCGCCCTGCGCTATGGCAAGGGGCATATCAACGACACCTTTGTGGTCCACACCCAGCCGGAGGACCTCTCCTGCCGCCGCTTCATCCTCCAGCGGATGAGCGCCGCCGCCTTCAAGCACCCGGATGAGCTGATGGAAAACATCATTGGCGTCACGGAATACCTGGGCCGCCAGATTCTTCAGCGCGGCGGCGACCGCGGCCGGGAGGCCATGGAGGTTCTCCGCCCCCGCAGCGGCGAACCCTACTACACCGACGCCGAAGGCGGGGCCTGGCGGGTGTATCCCTTTGTGGAGCATACCATCTGCTATCAGGCGGCGGAGTCGGCGGAGCTGTTTGCCGCCTCCGGCCGGGCCTTTGGCCGCTTCCAGCAGTTATTGCGGGATTACCCGGCGGAGACCCTCCACGAGACGATCCCCAACTTCCACAACACCGAGGACCGCCTTGCCAAGTTCAAGGCCGCCGTGGCGGCGGACCCCCTTGGCCGCGTGAAGGACTGCGGACCCGAGATTCAGTTCGTGCTGGACCGGGAGGCGGATTGCTCCGTGGCGCTGAACGCCATGCGGGAGGGCAAGCTTCCCCTCCGAGTCACCCACAACGACACGAAGCTGAACAACGTCCTGATGGATGAGGAGACCCAGGAGGGCGTCTGCATCATCGATCTGGATACCGTGATGCCCGGCCTGGTGATTTACGATTTCGGCGACTCCATCCGCTTCGGCGCCAATCACAGCGCCGAGGACGAGCGGGACCTGGGCAAGGTGAATCTGGACGTGGACCTCTTTTCCGTCTACACCGCCGCCTTCCTGGAGGGCACGGGCGGCTCCCTGACCAACGATGAGATTGCGTACCTCCCCTGGGGAGCCAAGCTGATGACCTTGGAGTGCGGCATCCGCTTCCTCACCGACTACATCGACGGCGACCATTACTTCCATATTAACCGGGAGGCCCAGAATCTGGACCGCTGCCGCACCCAGTTTAAGCTGGTGGCGGACATGGAGGCCCGCTGGGCCGAGCTGGAGGCAATTGTAAAGCAGTATCAAACATGAACATACTCTTTGACGAGGAGCGGCTGCGCAAGCTGATCGCCAACCTCAATATTCTCACCGGCGTGCCCGCCAATATCCTGGACATGACGGGCCGGGACATCAACCTCTTCCGGGGACACCCGCCCTTCTGCCGGGCCATCAACGATCTGCCCGAGGGCCACCGGCGCTGCGTTGCCTGCGATCAGTGCAAGATTCAGCGCTATCAGGCGGAGAGCGGCTTTCAGCACTACCGCTGCCATGTTGGCATCTGCGAGGCCGTCATGCCCCTCTATAACAAGCGGAATCCCGTGGCTTATCTGGCGGTTGGCTGCTATTTGGACGACACGCCTATGGAGGAGCAGTGGGAATACACCCGCTCCCTTCTGGACTGGTGGCCCGACGGGCCCGACGCGCTGAAGGACGCCTTCTTTCAATTCCGCCAATACTCCCAGAAAGAAATTCAGGCCTATACCGAGACCTTGGAAGTGCTCTCCGCTTATATCCAGCTGAAGGGCATGATTCTGACGGCGGAGCAGACGGATATACAGAAGCTGGAGCTGTATTTGGATCAGCATTACATGGACAAGCTGTCCCTGGAATCCATCTCCCAGCAGCTTCACATTGGCCGGACCAAGCTCTGCGCCCTGGCAAAGGAGCTCTCCAAGGGCCGCACCCTTTCCTATTTGATTACCCAGCGGCGGATTGAGGCTGCCAAGCGGATGCTTCTCCAAAGCAGCCTTCCCATCTCCGCCGTGGGAGAGTCCGTGGGCATCAGCGACTATAACTATTTCTCCAAGGTTTTCCGCTCCGCCACCGGCGTGACCCCCAGCGCCTTTCGGAAGAACGGCCGGGACGCGGCCTCCAATTTCAGCTGAGCCTTTCGGAAACCGCCAAAAACCGCATAAATCTCTCGTTATGAATTCAGCCCGCCGGAATTTTCCGGCGGGCTGAATTGCTGCGGCCAGCACCCAAAGGGGCGCTGGCCGCAGCAATACTAAGGAGGAGTATGGGTTCTATAGCCGCCGCCTGGGAGCGGAGGCCGCGCGGAGCAGGAAAAAGGGGATGGGCGGAACGCCTTCCCCTGCCGGCGGATCAGCGCTTGGCTGTCACCGCGGTAGTGGAATAGGGCTTGGCGTCGCTGCCGTTCTCGTCGCCGGCGTAGCAGTACACCGTGGCCTTGTACTGATTCCCGACGGTTCCGGTGAAGGTGAGCGCGTATTTGGAATAATATGATCCAGTGCCCATCATGGAAGAATAGTCGTCGGAATAAAAGGTGTCGTAATAGGAGAAGGATTTTCCGTCGTTGGAGGATTCGTAGACGTCGATTCTGGACACGCCGATTTCGGGGTAAGATTTGCGGCCCATAACAACGGCATAGACAGAAATATCGCCGCCGCTGCCGGCGGACAGGGAAGCCCGATAAGCGCTCAAATAGTCGCTGGATCTTGCGGCTGCTCCGCTGGCGGAGGCGAACGCGGAGAGCAGACAGAGGGCGAAGGCCAGGCAAAGTACTTTTTTAAAAGCGTTTCTCATTTAAACCACCTCGTATATTGAGTCTATTATTTTAATCATCTCGTCCCGTGAGACGAATCCGAATATCATGCACTGTATATCACCGGCTATCCAGGTTGCCTTACATAGCCCGTTGTCAGACATAACATAATGGGAATATCCGCCATTTTCATAAAGTAAGGTATTGGCTTTGTCTTTTTCAATAACGAACAGAGGTCCGCTTTCGGGGGAGAACTCTGAGAAATCTATCGTCAGAGCGGTCATTTCATCGTTAGAAACCGCGTGAATTTCCATGCCTTGGTCAGTGACACTTCCGGTTACATCGAATTCACCGACTTTATCAGGATACCAGCTGGGGGCCATAGGCGTATCAATGTTAAAGGCCGACAGGGCGTCCTCAATGGTATCGAATTCCGCGCTCTCTCCCTCGGCCAAGGGATATACCGGCGCCTCCTGATTTTTGGAGAAGAAAAAGATGTCGTTCGTCCAGCTGGCGAAGAAGCCAAAGACGTCCAGCCCAAATGCCTGGGCCGTCATCATGGACGCCAGCATAACAGCGATGGTGGCGGCGGCCGTGACTGCCCGGAGGAAGAGACGGCGCTTGCCCCGCTCCCGTGGGACAGGTTCGCCGCTTTGGGCGGCGAAGAGCGGAGAAAACTTCTCGTGGAACGCCTCCAGGGACGCGTGAACATCAAAGGAGAGGGAGAGGGGGTCCTGCCTGTCCAGCTCCTCCAAAAAGGCGTCCAGGGTTTCCTCGTCGAAATTTTCCGCGTCCATGTCGGAGAGCCAGTCGGCGAAATCCTCTGCCAGTTCGTCCGCCGTGTATTCCGGGTCTTCCGTCAGATGTCCCTGGATTGGTTCCCCGGACGGGTCTGCTGCGCGGCTGTGTGAGCCATGTGGGAACTCAGACATCAGAATCACCTCCTGTCAAAGATATTGCCTGTGCGTGCCGGTTTGTTTCACTGTGCCGGAAAAAATTTTTATTTTTTGTTTGCGGCCAAAAGAATTTTCCGGTAGCGGTTCTTTGCCCGGAAGAGCTTCACGCGGCACTGCCCCTCCGGGATGCCGAGCCGTTTTGACAAATCCTCGTAAGTGGCCTGTTCCTCATAGTAGGCGATGAGGAGCTCCATGTCCGCCTCGCTCAGGCCGGGAAGCAGGCTGTCCCTGAGAGACGGGAAGTATGTATCCGGCGCGCCTCTTTCCGGCAGAGCCTCGTATGAGGTGAACTTCCGGCGTTCCCGCCGACGGATCGCGTCTCCGATCAGGTGCTTCTGCGTAAGGATCAGAAAGGCCGCGGGATTATCATGGCCGTTCCGGAACAGCTCCGCTTTGGACAGGAGAAGGAGAAACGCGTCCTACATGAGGTCCTGACCGTCCTGCTCGGAGAAGCCCATGCGAACGGCCATTTTGACCAGCTTTTGGGCGTAGCTGATGTAAAGCGCGTCAAACCATTTTGAAACCGGCTCCATAAAAGCGGGCTGCCTCCTTCCATATGGGTTATGGCTGTCCGCCGCCGGCGGAGCTGAGGGGCGGATTGCCGTTCAGCCCGGGTGAATTTGCGGTCTGACTTGCGCGGAGCACGCGGCTGCTGAACGGGGGAGCTGAAGAACCGGACATTTCCGGCGGCCCCAGCGGTATACCGCTGGGGGGAAAAGAATCTTTGATTCTTTTTAAGTCTGTTGAGCGCGGTATGGATGAGCTTGGGTTCCGCCATAGAACAGCGGGGAAAGCGAAGCGTGCAAAGACTGAAATTCAGGGGCCCGGGGATGAAGCGGAGCTCCGCGCAGGCGGCGCTTATTTTGAAGCGCTGAAACAAAAAAGCCCTCTGGGACAATATAGATATTGGAAAAAATTGCGGCACAGCTCCCGGGGGAGCTTCTGCCAGAGAGGAGGGTTGCGGAGAGGCGGCGCCGCAGTTGAGCAAGAGGCCGGAGGGTGGGGGCCTTTTGCCTGCATACATGAAAAACAGAAGGACTCCAGGAAAGGAAATGCAGAAAAATTGCTGTGAATGTGGAGGTATGGCTCCTGGAAGCGTGCCTCCGGCATGGGTAAGATTTCCATATATTCTGTCGAAATATGGGGGAATTACTTATGCGCGTATACAAAGAATTCGCAAGAGCATATCTCACGCCCAGGCTCAGGCCCTGGAGAAAGGAAAGAGGGTTCACACAGGAGAAGATGGCAGAAAAGCTGCGGATGTCAAGCCGCTCATATGCGGAACTGGAGCGGGGTGAGAGCGGATTTTCCGCGACAACCCTGCTCCTTTTTCTGTGCCTGCTGCCGGATGAAGAAATCCTGGAGGTGGTGAAGGGTTTTCTCGAAGGGGTGCTTCGGCTGGAAGAGCATGAGGCGGCGTGATGAAAATTAAGATAACGGAGGTATATGACCTGCTGTACAGTCTGGGCCTCACACCGGACAATACTCTCTTTTTTCATACCGCGTATGCGGTGTGGCTCTGTGTAGAGCGGCAGGAGCGGCTGCTGCTGGTGACAAAATGGCTGTATCCGGCGGTGGCGGAGCATTATAAAACGACATGGAACGCAGTGGAGCGGAACCTTCGCAGAGCCGTGACGGAGGTATGGGAGAACCGGCGGAGCCGGATGGAGGAAATCGCGGGCGCGGCCATTGAGAAGAAGCCGCGCCCGGTACAGTTTCTCGGAATGCTGACGGCCTATCTCCTGAAAGGGAGAGTGGCGTAAGCCGGACGTTTTCGGCCCGCCGGATTGTTAAAGGGAGCCGCGCAGCAGCTTTACGCAGGTCTCCACGTGCGCGGTTCCCGGAAACATGTCCACTGCCGCCGCCCGGACGGCCCTGTAACCGTATCCGGCGAAGAGCTTGACGTCCCGCCCCAGTGTGGCCGGGTCGCAGGAGATATAGACGATGCGCTCCGGCTCCATGGCCGCCGTGGCGGCGATGACCTCCGGGCTGAGCCCCTTCCTGGGCGGGTCCACCGTGATGAGGCCGGGGCGCAGTCCCTCGGCCTCCAGCATGGCGGCTGTTTCCGCCGCGTCGCCGCAGAAAAATTCCGCGTTTTTTACCCCGTTGCGTTTGGCGTTTTCTTTCGCGTCCCGGATGGCGGCGGGAACAATCTCCGCGCCGATGACCCGCTTTGCCCGGCCCGCCAGGCAGAGCGTGATGGTCCCCGCGCCGCAGTAAAGGTCCAGAGCCGTCTCGTCTTCTCTCAGCGCGGCGAATTCCAGGGCTTTGCCGTAAAGGACCTCCGCCTGGTCCCGGTTTACCTGGTAGAAGGAGGGGACCGACAGCTTGAATTCCAGGCCGCGGAGCGTGTCCATCAGGAAATTCTGTCCCCAGATGGTCCGGTACTGCTCCCCCAGAATTACATTGCCCTTCTTTGTGTTTACATTCAGCACCACGCCCACCGTTTTGGGCGCGGCGGCCAGCACCAGCGCGGCCAGCTCCGCCTCCCGGGGGACCTTTCTGCCTGCGGCCACAACACAGCAGAGGCTTTCGCCCCGGCGGTTGGTCCTCACATAGATATGACGGATCAGTCCCTTGCCGGTTTTTTCGTCGTAGGCGGGAATCCTGTAGCGCTTCATCCAGCCCCTCACGGCCCCGGCGGTCCGGTCACAGGCCTCCGGCTGGAGCAGGCAGCGCTCTACCGGAACGACTTGGTGTGTGCGGGCCTGGAAGAAGCCGGTCTCCCCCTGGGGCCCCACAGGGTATTGGCATTTGTTGCGGTAGTGGTTCGGGTTTTTCGCGCCCAGAATTTCTTCAACCTGAACGCCGGAGCCCCCGATCCGGGTCAGGGCGTCCTGCACCCTCTGCCGCTTGGCCCAGAGCTCCTCCTGATAGGAGAGGTGCCGGAAGTTGCAGCCGCCGCATTTTCCGAAATGGGGGCAGTCCGGGGCGGCGCGCTCCTGGGAGGGGCTGTGAATTTTTGCGATCCTGCCGAAGGCATGCGTCTTCATCACCTTGGTGATTTGCAGGTCAATGGTCTCTCCCCGGACGGCCTGAGGGATGAAGACCACCGCGCCGTTTACCCGGGCAACGCCGTAGCCCTCGCTGGAATAGCCCTCTGTCAGGGCGGTGTGAATTTGTCCGCTTTTCAGTGCTTCCATAGAAAGAAAGTCCTCGCTGCCTGGATTGTGTCCGCCCCGGCGGGAAAGGATGCCCCCGGGGCGGCGCTTTGCCGGTTTTAAATGTAGACCCTAGTCCTCCCACTTTTCAAGAAGCTGCCGAAGCTGGTCGGCATACTTCGCCAGGGACTTGTTGTCTCTGCCGCGGCTCCGCTTGATGAACTCCGTGAGCATGCCGCCCACAGACACCAGCCGCTCGTAAGCCGGCGCGCCCTTGGAGCTGCCGGCCACCTTGGCCTTCCGCTCCGGCAGGTAGCCCCGCTCCAAAATCGCATTGGAGGCCAGGTCGTAAACCTCGGTGTACTGGGGGGCATGGGCCGGGATGCCCATATTTTCCAGCGTCTGCGCAAAGAAGGGAGCCACTTCCCGATCTCCGTGAACGACAAAAACATGCTGAGGCTTCGGGTCGTGGAAGCCGGAAATCCACTTCAGCAGGTGATCCCGGTCCGCGTGGGAGCTCAAGCCGGTAAAGTTCTCCAGATGGGCCTGAACGGTGATTTCCTCGCCGAAGAGCTTCACGCTCTTGGCCCCCTCCAGAAGCTGGCGGCCCAGGGTGCCTTCTCCCTGGTAGCCCACAAAGAGAATGGTGCACTCCGGACGCCAGAGGTTGTGCTTCAGGTGGTGGCGGATGCGGCCCGCGTCGCACATGCCGGAGGCGGAGATGATGACCTTCGGGGCCCGGTCTTCATTCAGGGCCTTGGACTCCTCGCTGGTCTCCGTGATGCAAAGATTGGGGAAGCGGAACATGTTGGTCCCCTTCCGCACCAGCCATACGGCGTCATGATCCATATAGCCCCGGAGGTCTCCGTCGAAAATGGAGGTGGCCTTCTTGGCCAGGGGGGAGTCAATGTACACGGGGAAATCCGGGCAGGAGCGGACCATGTGCTTTTCCTTGATTTCACGGATAAAATACAGGAGCTCCTGGGTCCGGCCCACGGCGAAGGAGGGAATGATAACGTTGCCTCCCCGGGCCATGGTTTCGTCGATGATCCGGGCCAAATTGTCGGTATAGGCCCAGCTTTCAGGGTGGTTCCGGTCCCCGTAGGTGGATTCCATCACCACGTAATCCGCGCCGGAGATCTGAACGGGGTCCCGGATGACGGGCTGGTTGATGTTGCCGATGTCGCCGGAGAAGACGATGCTCTTTTTGACCCCGTTTTCCTCCAGGTCCATAATGATAAAAGCGGAGCCCAGGAGATGCCCGGCGTCGGTGAACTCCACGTCCACGCCGTCGCAGAGATGGGTGAACTGGCCGTATTCGCAGGTGGTCATAAACTCCATGACCCGTTCCGCGTCCTCCACTGTGTAGAGCGGTTCGGTTTTGGGGGCGCCGGAACGCTCACCCTTGCGGTTTTTCCACTCCGCGTCCTGCTCTTGAATATGGGCAGAGTCCAGCAGCATAATCTCTAGAAGCTGAGCGGTAAGACGGGTGGTGAGGATGCGGCCCTGAAAGCCCTGCTTGACCAGCATGGGAATCCGGCCGGAATGATCGATATGCGCATGCGTCACCAGCACAAAGTCGATGGTATTGGCGGCGAAAGGAAATTCGCCGTTGGAAACCTCGTCCCGGCCCTGCTGGAGGCCGCAGTCGATGAGGATGCGCTTGCCGTTAATCTCCAGACAGTGGCAGCTTCCGGTGACGCATTGGTCCGCGCCGTAAAAGCTGAGCTTCATATGGGGGCCCTCCTTATCTCTTGATATTTTTCATTGTAGCACAATTTGACGGAATATACAATGAGCAATCCAATAATTTTGCCTGATTTAGAAAAAATGTGCAGGAGGCGACTTTGCGCCCATGAAATGGCCGGATTGCGGCGTCTGGCAGGGCAATTTGGCGCAGAAATCCCGGCGGATGCCTCTGGTTTTTCAGGCCTTGTTTGAAAATTGGCGGAATGCTCAAAGGCGAGAGATTGTTTACCCAGAGGGCATGTGATATCCGTAAGGCGGCAGAGCCGCCAACGGCTATCCAATTGCCGCTTCAGGCAAATTTTCGCAGGCAGGCTGCCGCCCGGCAAGAGGTTTTAACGCAGAGCGGCAGAAAAAATCCGTCGGTTGAGCGGTTTGCCATTTTTCAAGCAGGATTTAGTTTCCCTGGAACGGCGGATTTCAAGCGCGGCCTCCGGCGCTGGACAATGAGGGCCCGGAGACGTATAATAATATCATCGTATTTGAAAATCTGGGAGCAGCGGATTTGTATTCGGAAGTCCGCTGCCGCCTGAATTGTTATTGGGAAATATCGCTGCCGCTGACATGCTGGAAAGGAGGCTCATTGTGGAGACCCTGCTGATTCCCGCCCTGCTGGACCATCACTGGCCCCTGCTCCGCTGGGCCTTCGAGACCCGGGACTGCCGCGCCGTGGTTCTGGAAGAGGAGGGACCCGGAGTGGAGGAGCTGGGTTTGCGGTACATGCACAATGATCTCTGCTATCCCTTTGTCCTCATTGCCGGACAAGTGCTGTCAGCCCTGCGGTCCGGGCGCTATGATCTGGGGCATACCTCCGTTCTGATTTCCCAGGCCGCCGACGGCTGCCGGGGCTCCTGCCTGATTCGGCTTTTGCGGCCCGTGCTGGACCGGGAGGGATACTTTCAGGTAAAACTGCGTTCCTTAAATGCCAGGGGCCTGGAAAAAAGCTGTGCCCTGCCGGTCACGCCGGTGATGGTTCTTCGGGCCGCAGCTGCCGCTTTTTGGGGGGATGCGCTGATGCTGCTGGGAAATCAGACCCGGCCTTATGAGGTGAGCCCGGGAGAGGCGGACCGGCTGACGGAAAAATGGACAGCTCTGCTCTCCGGGGACTTGCGGAGAAACCGGAGCCTGACTCCCTGGGGCATTCTCCGCCGCTGCCGGGAGATAGCTGCGGACTTCCGGGCGGTTCCAAAGGAGGGCCGGAAGACGCAGAAGGTCGCCGTTGTCGGGGAGCTGTACACGAAGTACTGCGGCCTGGGCAACTGGCGTTTGGAGGAGTATCTGGAGCGGCAGGGCTGCGAAGTGGGTGTGAACGGCCTGACATGGTATGCCCTCTATTATATAGACACACATTTGGGGGAATGCCCGCTTCCCGTCCGGCTGGCGGGAAAGACCCTGAGGGCCTTGGCGCTGGATTTCCAGAAGCGGTTTGTCAATGTCCTGCGGACGGAGGGATTCTCCGCACTTCCGCCCTATCCGGAAGTGAAGGCGCTGGCGATTCCCTCGGGCTGTGCTCTGGGCTGCGGGTGGTTCCTCTCGGCGGAGGCTGCCGCCTGGGTGCGGGAAGGACACAGGAAGGTGTTGGCGGCGATGCCGTTCGGTTGTCTGCCGGGTCATATTTATGCCCGGGGGATTTACGCCCGCCTCCAGCGGGAGCTGCCTGGGGGGCTGGTGGTAGGGGTGGATTATGACGCCTCCACCCGGGAAGGGACGGTGCAGAATCGGATTCGGATGCTGCTGGATACGGAACTGTAAGGCTTGGAACTTTTTTCCGCGCGGTATCGTCTAAAGGCACAGGAGGTGAGGAGGATGCGTCTGAAAGAACGGCTGCGCTCCCCTTGGATGCTGCCGCTGATTGCCCTTGCGGCGCTGCTGCTCATGGCCGATTACAGGCCATACCGGCAGGAAGGAGTCACTATGACGGCGGTGGAGGGCTCCGCGATGTCCGGGGGCATGACCATAGAAATTTTGAATACGACGGACAGGCCCCTTTGGAATTGTGGGGACTATGACCGGAATTACCGTCTTCAGCGGCGGCTGGGGAGCCTTTGGCTGCCCATGCGGCAGGCGAAACGGCCCGCTGGCGAGGTCTGCGCGGCGGCGCCCGTATTTTACTATGAGAAGGACGCTCCTCAGCGGTTTGCTTTTAAATGGAGCGAAGATCGCAGATTCCCCTTCACTGCTCTGGAACCGGGTTTCTACCGCCTGATTCTGGACTTTTACGAGGATGGCTTTGAGGAAAGTGTCTTCCAACTGGCGGCGGAATTTACCGTGGAATAATCTGCGGCCCGGGGCGGCGGTCTTGTCCGAGACTGCCGTCCTTTTGTAAATTTTTTGCGTCCCCTCCCGATTTCCTTTGCATTTCAGGGGAAACTATGATAAGCTAAACTTGTTTTTTTATGGGAATTTTTACGCTTCTGCTTCAGGAGGCGGAACAATAGAAAGGAAGTTTCAAATAATCATGGGTCTGATGCAGAAAATTTTTGGCGACTACAGCTCCCGGGAGCTGAAATCCATCTATCCCATTGCGGACAGGATTGAGGCCATGGCCGACGAGTATAAGGCCATGACCGACGCCCAGCTTCAGGCAAAGACAGAGGAATTCAAGGGGCGCCTTGCGAACGGCGAGACGCTGGACGATATTCTCCCGGAGGCATTCGCCGCCGTTCGGGAGGCGTCGGACCGGGTGCTGGGGCTCCGTCCTTATCGGGTGCAGCTTGTGGGCGGCATTGTTCTTCATCAGGGGCGCATTGCCGAGATGAAAACCGGCGAGGGGAAGACCCTCGTTGCCACTCTGCCGGCGTACCTCAATGCCCTGGCGGGAAAGGGTGTCCATATTGTCACCGTCAACGACTATCTGGCCAAGCGCGACAGCGAATGGATGGGCAAGGTTCACCGTTTCCTGGGGCTTAAGGTAGGCCTCATTGTCCACGGGCTTACGAGCAAGCAGAGGCAGGAGGCCTATGCCGCCGATATTACCTACGGCACCAACAATGAGATGGGCTTCGATTACCTCCGGGATAATATGTGTATCTATTCTCAGGAGCTGGTCCAGCGGGGCCACTCCTTCGCCATTGTGGACGAGGTGGACTCCATCCTCATCGACGAGGCCCGTACCCC
>CAJTJA010000021.1 GCA_910576845.1 uncultured Oscillibacter sp. | reverse complement strand
TGGCGGAGTACACACCCCGGTAGTTCACGCCGGGGATGTCCATGAACATGGGCAGACCCGCGCCGGAGCCGATGAACACGGCCTCGAAGCCCTGCTCCTCCATCAGTTCGTCGATGGAGATGGTCCGGCCAATGACCGTATCCGTGGCGATGGTGACGCCCATGGCCTTCAGCCCGTCCACTTCCTTCTGGACAATGGCCTTGGGCAGACGGAACTCGGGGATGCCGTATACCAGCACGCCGCCCGCCAGGTGCAGCGCCTCAAACACGGTGACCTCATATCCCTTCCGGGCCAGGTCCCCCGCGCAGGTCAAACCCGCCGGGCCGGAGCCCACCACGGCGACACGGTGGCCGTTGGAGGCGGGCTTTTCCGGAGCCTCGGTGCAGTGGGCGTTGTGCCAGTCGGCCACGAACCGCTCCAGACGGCCGATGCCCACGGGATCGCCCTTCTTGCCCCGGACGCAGTACATCTCGCACTGGGTCTCCTGGGGGCACACCCGGCCGCAGACGGCGGGGAGGGCGGAGGTGTTGGAGATGATCTGGTACGCCGCCTCAAAGTCCCCCTTGGCCACCTCGGCGATGAACTCGGGGATATGTACCATGACGGGGCAGCCCTGCATGCAGGCCCGGTTCTTGCAGTTCAGGCAGCGGGCCGCCTCGTCCAGGGCCTGCTCCTCGGTGTAGCCCAGGGCCACCTCCTCAAAATTCTTGTTCCGGACGTTGGGGTCCTGGGAGGGCATGGGGTTTTTCTGTAAAGACATATTGGCCATGATTATTCGGCCTCCTTCTTAAACAGGTTGCAGGTCTCCTCGTGCTTGTGCTTCTCGAATTCCATGTACATCTGGTTCCGCTTCACGGCCAGATCCCAGTCGACTTTGTGGCCGTCGAAGTCCGGGCCGTCCACGCAGGCGAACTTCATCTCGCCGCCCACGCTCAGGCGGCAGCCGCCGCACATGCCGGTTCCGTCGATCATGATGGGGCTCATAGAGACGGTGGTGGGAACGCCGTAGGGCTCCGTGGTCTTGGAGACGAACTTCATCATGACCATGGGGCCGATGGCGAAGACCTCGTCGTACTGGTTTCCTTCTTCAATCAGCTCCTTCAAGGCCTCGGTGACCAGGCCTTTGCGGCCATAGCTCCCGTCATCGGTGCAGACGATGAGCTTGTCGGAGGACTTCTTGAAATCCTCCTCCAAAATCACCAGGTCCTCTGTGCGGAAACCCACGATGGCATGAACCTCGGCTCCGTCGTCGTGGAACTTTTTCAGCACGGGATAAGCGATGGCGCAGCCCACGCCGCCGCCGACCACGCAGACTTTTTTCTTGCCCTCGGTCTCGGTGGCCTTGCCCAGGGGGCCCACGAAGTCCTGGAGGCAGTCGCCTTCATTGAGATGAGACAATTTTTCCGTGGTGGCGCCCACGGTCTGGACGATGATGGTGACGGTGCCTTTTTCCGGGTCGTAGGCATTGATGGTAATGGGGATACGCTCGCCCTTTTCGTCCACCCGCAGGATGATGAACTGACCCGGCTGGGCCTTCTTGGCAATCAGCGGGGCCTCGATCTCGTACAGGGTGACGGTGGGGCGCAGGGCCTCTTTTCGGACAATTTTGTACATATGCTTCCTTCTTTCCCGATCAAGTCATGGTCGTGATAATAGGGTCTTTTACACAAGCCCTGGAGCCCGTGTCCTGCCAGCGGCACATTGTCTTTAGTTTAACATAAGGGACCGGAACCGTCAATTGGTTTTCCTAGGATTCTTGTGAAATTGCTGTGGAAGCACCATGCAGAGAATCTCCTGTTGGGCAGGTTCAATTACAGTGCCGCCATGCGGCTCAGCCGCGCTTGACTTCATAGGAAACGCCTGCGCGCCCTGTGCACAGGCAGGCAATTGCCGGCGATTGAGAGAACAGATGCTTTTTTCAATCGCGTTGGCTATATCTTGATTTTCTGTTTCTCAGAGAGTATTCTATTTTTTGTATACGCCCGTATTATTTTTCGGGGCGCATAGCCGGATTCCCTTCCCGCTGCCAAGCCCGGCGGCGCCGGCGTACTCCAATTTCATTCACGGAGAAAGGCGGACGGGCGCCCTGCGTATGCCGGAGTAATTAAGAGCGTGACAGGACCAAAAACGTGCATCTCAGCAAGGAGGGCATAAATGGAGTTTCAAAGCTGTTTTCCCGTATGGGGAAATTTGTCAGACGTCCAGCAGAACCACATTCTTGACAGCTTGATCAGCCGGGAGATAAAAGCGGGAACTGTAATCCATAACGGCAGCGCGGACTGCACCGGACTGCTGCTGGTCCGGTCCGGCCAGCTTCGGGTCTATATCTTATCGGAGGAGGGGCGGGAAATTACGATTTACCGCCTGTTTGACCGGGATATCTGCCTCTTTTCCGCCTCCTGCATCATGCGGAGCATTCAGTTTGACATCACGATTGAGGCGGAGAAAGACACATGTCTCTGGGTTATTCCGGCAGAAACCTACCAGCAGATCATGGCCGAATCTGCCCCCTTGTCGAACTTTACCAACGAGGTTATGGCCGCCCGGTTCTCGGAGGTCATGTGGCTCATTGAGCAGATTATGTGGAAGAGCATGGACAAGCGCATCGCCGCCTTTCTGCTGGAAGAATCTGCGATCGAAGGAACAGACCGGCTGGCCATCACTCATGAGACCATTGCCAAACATTTGGGAACTCATAGGGAGGTCGTTACCCGGATACTGCGCTATCTCCAAAGTGAGGGCATGATCAAACTGTCCCGAGGCGTTGTTGAAATAACCAGCAGGGAAAAACTGACGGTTATTGGAAACACGTGAAAAACAGTCATCTTTCAGGCGTCTCTGCCGGGGCCTGTCCCCGGCAAAAGCAGCGCCATGATTTCGCTGTTTGAGATACCGGTGCGGAGGAAAGAGCCAGCCTGGCAGGCAAAGGATGACGGATATCATGACTGGCACAGCGCAGGCACAAAATTGGTTGCCCCTGCGTGTGCCCGAAACAACGCAGGCCAAAGCCCAATAAAGCGGCAGACAGCTACGGCTGCGCTTATCATGCAAAAAGAGCGGCTGGTCAGAATCCGGGATATTCTTGGCAGCCTTCTTAAACGTGACGGCGTGCGCTCCCCTTTCTTTCTAACTGTCAAAATACTAAGACCGCATGTTGGAAATGGAATTCCGCACTTGAAACAACGCTGCCTCCCTTCAAACATGAAGGGAGGCAGTTTTCTGTGCTTTATTGGAACACATTTGCTATTATGATAAAAAGCTGCGCGCAAATTGGAAAATCGTTTGGTAATCTACGGCCAGATTTAAGTTCTGCCCGTCATCAAAGCCAGCAGTGATAATGCCAATCAAGTCCCCGTACATATCCAGAAGAGCGCCACCGCTGCTGCCATGGGATACAGGCGCGGTAAACTGTATCATAGAGACGGTCTCCATGTCTCGAAAGCCTGAAATAATACCATTCGAAACCGAATTAAAAAGTCCCAGCGGGCTTCCTATCGCGACAACCTTTTGTCCTCTGACCAGCTTTTTCACCCCTCTTGAAATTGGGATCGGCTTTCTGTGCTTTTCCATACGCAGGATGGCCAAATCATAGTCTTGGTGATATTTTATAAGCTCATTTGTGTAAAAGACATCCGTCTCTTCCTCCAAGAGAATCCCATAATAATGCCCACCGTTTACGACGTGTAAATTCGTGAGAATATATCCCTTGTCGTTGATAATAACCCCAGACCCGGATTTGAAGCACTGATTATTTTGATCGAATACCTTCAGCATCACCACGGAAGAAGCAAATTTTGCCAGCTCCTCAAATTCCAGGGGTTTCCGGCCGTTCTCCTGAATAGCAGGGACTGATACCCTGCTGGGCTCCGCCTTCACCGGTGAACCAACATGCCGCTCCGGTCTTCGAATACGATTCATAGGGATGACGGCATTTCCCTGAGATGGAAGTCCTTCCGTTTGAGTGCGTCCGGCCCGGCTGGTTCGTATGGACGTATCCTCCCGAATTTGAAGAGACAGCTTCAGCAATTTCTGGTCTATTATTGAAATATCCTCCTTCGGGCTGATATAGAGCACATCACAGCCAAGGAGAAACAGCAGGTACAAAAATAAATATTCCGCCAGCTTTATGTTTCCGCTGCATGAAAATTTTGGAAAACGGTTCATTCTTTTAGAGTCCGTAAAGAGCGGCGGAAAATATATATCAATCCAGTAGAGCACTTTTACCGCAAAATTTCGTACAATGGAGTCCTCACTGCGCCCCCGGGCTTGCTTAAATAACTCCAGAATTTTGGAAAAGCCGCATTCCAGCGCCTCCTGCCAGAGCATATTTTCAAAATCGAACGGGAATTTAACACTCCCGTTTTGATACATGGCTGCGTATTTATGGACTTCTTCCGCAGGGGGCTGAGCATTTATGGTACGCGCAAAGACACATCCGCATTCCCGCGGTCCGCTCTTTCCAGCCCATGCGCAAAGCCGCGCTATGTCTCTGTCATAATCTTGCTCGCTGATGTACCGGATAAAAAATGTTTCCTTAGTGAAATTTAAATATCTTCCGTTCAGCAGCATGAATTCTTCCAGCGCATTGCCGGAAGGTATTCTGACCGCCGTTTGAAACCGCTGTTTAAAGCCGCTCATAAAACGGATTCCCCCTCTCCAAATTTTTGCAGGCAAAATCAATGCGCAAGCGCCTTGGCACCGGCTCAAGCCGGTTCGGCTTTGATGCCGTACACCCGGGCCAGCTGAATAATCCGGTCTGCCCAGTGAAAATGGGTGTTATATTCATTCATGCGGGTGGACTCCGCGCTTGACAATACCAGCCGTGGACTGGCGGAATCCCAATTCAAAATGCGGCAGGCATCCTGGTAATCGGCAGGGGAAACCTTCAGGCATTCGTTTACCACAGGAATCTGATTGGGATGAATCACTGTTTTTCCGATGAAGCCGCACAGCAGGTCCATCTCAATTTCTTTTTGAAGGCCGGATTCCCATCCGCTGCCGGCATAATATTCCCAAACCGGACCGGAGACCACATAGCGGCCGGCAAACGTGGTCACAATATCCGTCAGCAGGTCTGCGACAGGACGGAGCTCATAGATGGTATTGTTTACATGCCGCCGCAGGCCGAATGCGTGGGACAAGTCGTTGCCTCCCACCCGAATATTCAATATCTGATCTGAAATCTCCTCCAAGCGCTCTTTAACCTGAGCCAAATCAGAGTATCTGCGGCAGAGATCAATCATGGAAGCCGACTCAAAAATCGGCATGTAGTAATAGTCTGAACCCGTATCCGCGCGAACATCCTGAACGGTTTTGATGTATTCTCCGCAGTTCTCAACAAAGAACTTTGGCAAAATAAAGCCCGTCAAAATCTCGGAAAATCCATAAAAGGCGGAGGCAAGCCTCCGCAGCTGCCGGGGAGAACGAATCCGGATAAAGATCAGGGGCAGATAAAATTCCCGCTCTTTCCGTGCGGCGTCAATCCGCTCTAAAGTCCGGTATAATTCCTGTTCCGCCGCTTCGACGGCATCTTCCCGCACAGTATCCTCCAGGCAGAAGGCCAGAGAAAAAGGCCTGGGATACCTCTCATTTTTTAACGCATCCACAATGCCGCTGTGTGCGTTCGCGGGGCAGTACAGCAGTGCGCCGACATCGTAGCCATTAACTTTTCGGCTCATGTTTGGAAACCCTCTCTGTGCGTTTAAAATCGTTTTCATGCAAATCCGGCAGGCAGCGCCGTCAGACAGGTATCCGCCTGATCTCATTCAGGACGGACTTTAGAACAAAGTCCGGGAAACGCTCCGCACCACTGTGGAGCATTACAGCAGCCGCATGTTCTCCCCTCATCAAATCCGCATCAGGAAAAATTGCAATATCCGCAGCCCGGAGCATAGGTACATCAATGACGCTGTCCCCGGCGCAGATTACTTTATCCGGCAAAAATCTTGCTCTCAGACGGCTGACGGCATCCCCTTTGTTGATGGGCGGTGGAAAAAAGTAGAGCTTTCGTCCAGACGCTTCAACGTTCAACCCGGTTCCGCCCTCAAAAAAGCGTCTGCCTGCTTGGGCGCTCTCCTCATCGCCGCAGACAGCAAACAGGTAAAGGCCGTCGACAATCCTCCAACGCCTGCACATAGGCGCTTCCGGCAGGCGGCTCTGCAAATACAGCAGCTCATCCCACCAAGGCGCGGAAAGCTCCTGCGTCTGCATATACCACTTCGAATCGACCACCCCATTGACCAGCAGTATCCCGCCGTTAGCTGCCACCGCAAATTCCGGAGCACAGGGCGCAGGCCAGGCAATCCGTTGATACTGTGCAACCGATCTGGTCGTAACCGGAACAAACCACGCCTGTTCACAAACGCTTGCCAGCAGTTCCAAGGATTGTTGGGTGCAGAATCCCTGCTCTTTTCCATCCAGGTGCTCCACGCATTGATCTGAATCGGTCTTATGCCGCCAGGAGAATAACAGTGTATTGTCCAGATCACTGGCAAACAGAATCTTATTCATAGCTCAATTGTCCGGCAAAACACGAATCAATCCGCACGCACGATAGTGTTCCAGAGGATATTCCACCAGCTGGACCTGCTTTTCACCGGCCAGTTGATAGATGTGCCCAAGGTGCTCCTCATCGTGCAGGCTGCGAACGAGGATTTTCCAGGGCATCCGCCTTAAAAGCACCCGGGTCGCCTCTCCAATGCCTGGTTTTACCAGATTTGGGTCTGTTATCCCAAAGTATGCGCAGATATTGGAAACCTCTGCTCCTGCGGTTTGAGAAAATGCCTCTTCTTTCTTCCAGCAGCGGCGCCCCGCAGCAAAGCAGCCCGCCACTGTATCGATAAACAAATTTGTCTCATCCTGTTCCATCAGCTCACGGTAAAAAGCCGCTCCATGGAATTCCCCGGCGCCAATAATATCCGGCCGGTAAAAGGTACGGCTCAACAGACCGGATACAGTTGCATTCAGGCAGGAGCTGGCAATCAGAAAGTCATCATGCGTGCCGCATTTCCCGGCCAAATGGCCCGGATCGGACAAAACCGCCAAGCCTGCATCCACTCCGGGATATTGCCTCATAGCCAGCTTCAGCTCGTTTTGAATCGCGCCTTTTCCGGTCCAGCCATCCACAAACTGAATCTGCTCCGGCTTATGGCGCTTCAAAATGTATTTCATGGCGGCGCCGTCAATTCCCCGTCCCCGGATGATGGAAATTGTATAGTGTTCTACAGATGCTCCATACCTGAAGGCAAGATATCGCTTGATAAGAATTCCAATGGGGGTACCAGCCCGAGCCAGCGAAACTAAAACCACGTTCTTCCCTTTGTCCAGCCATATTTCTTCCGCAGCTGAAGCGACCGCATCTGCCGTCATGCCGGCATAGCGGGTCAAGGCGTCCTGATACGCCGCCATATAGGCGGGAGTCGGAACATATTCAATTGGCAGCATCTCCGAATAGTGTATGCCGCTTTGAATTCTTTCCTCCCGCTCACGGGTTCCCATCGGCTCCACCATGCCGGTAATATCTTTCAGCAGTATCTTAACATCCCGGCTCTTGTATGTACCAAACATAATTGCCCCCCTGCAAAAAGAAAATCCTTCGACAGCCAAACGGAGCCCAGGCTGCGATCAGTTCGTTCAGCGCCCCCGGGCGCAGAAACGGAACATCCGACACCACAATCAGTGCATCGCACCGGGAAATATTGTAAATGTAAGTGTCCCGCCGCTCTTCGTAAAAGCTCTGGAGCCTGTTCCCCGATACAATGGGATATCCGGGCGCGCCGCAGATTCCAATCGGACTTCTGGTTGTTGCATGGCATCGCACGGAAAAGCCGTTTGCCTCCAGACCCCGCCCCAAAATAAGCGCGGGATACATACACTCCTCCGTTCCCAAAACCACTATATTACCGGCGCCGTCCAGCGCAGTGCCAAGAGTCTCCGTAAAGGAGCGGGCCGATCTTTCGCAGCACTCCAAATAGAATTTGATGGAAA
This sequence comes from uncultured Oscillibacter sp., assembly GCA_910576845.1. Classification (GTDB taxonomy): domain Bacteria; phylum Bacillota; class Clostridia; order Oscillospirales; family Oscillospiraceae; genus Oscillibacter. Next base: position 28,255 of record CAJTJA010000021.1, on the reverse strand, counting down.
CTCCCTTTCGCGGGTCCGGCAAAGAACCGCAATCCAGCGTTTGCCTGGAATACAGGTATTCCACCGCCTTTACAGGCGAAGCTTCCTCCGTCCGGAAGGCCGCGGCGTCAGCGGCATTGTCCTCTGTCAGCTTGACCAGCCACTCACAGTGAATTCCCGCATCCGACAGCTTTTGCTCATTCTCCCGTGAAACGCGGTTCAAAAGGGACGCAGCCACAAGCCCCTTGTCTGAAAGCTGCGGATACCGCTCTTTGAGCTGCCGAATCATATTCATGAGGGTTTTTCCGGTGGATATTTCGTCATCCACAAAAATGACCTGCTCCGTATTATCAATCCACGCATCCAGTTTGTCTGCGCAGAGCTTTTGCTCCACAGCATGACTGTGCTCCTCGGAAAACAGAATCCACCGCTCAACCTCCGGGACTGCTTCCCGTGTAGTATGCAGATAAACGCAGTCCCCTGCAAGTCGGTTGGCTACCGCCGCTCCAATGGCTGTCGCCGTCTCGGCAAAGCCGATAACCAATTTCGTCCCCGGATACTTTTCAGCTAACATACTACCCAAGGAATTCATCATCCGCAGCGATTCCGACGGGCTTACCGGGATGTGCTTTGCCTGAAGCGGGTTGACCAGAAGGTAGGCCCGCTTTGCATTGTTGACTCTTTTCGCAATACGCAGAATATCCTTCGGGGAATAATTCGGCATGAGGTATCCACTCCATATTTATATTAGACTTATTTAAAAATTGGCGGGCAGGACATTATTTCGCCAGTGGCTGTATGAAAAGTGGGAAACACCCAACCGGCGGATTGTTTCCCGATAATACCTCACCGGACATTCCGCCTTCCTTCAAACAGCCCCACGGGCAAAGCAAAAGCCGGCAAAAATCCCGATACCTTCCACAAGCCTTTCATACCGCACAGCGAAAAGCATCCGAGCGCAAGGCATTTCAAACAATTAAAAACCGCTGCGTTTTTTCGCAACTAAAAATCCAAAGCCTGTCCCGCAGACGCCGCCAATAATATGCATAAAGTTGGCGACTTCGTCCCTCACAAACAAAATGGAATAAGCTTCCCGGCTTAAATACAGCAGCGCAACGAGGATCAGTGTCAGCGGAATCTGCCCGGTTTTCATGCCCGACAGAGAGGCCAGCATAATGAGCATAAATACAATTCCGCTGGCTCCCAGCAGCATTACCCCGGGAAAACATATAAACTGCAAAAGCCCGGAGGCCAGAGCTGTCAGCCCGATCCCTGTCAGCAGCATAATGCTGCCATACTTCTCCTCAAGCGGAGGTCCAACCACAAGAAGAAGCAGCATATTGCCTAAAAAATGATCTATATCAGCGTGTCCCAGTACATGCCCCAAAAAACGCGCATAGGTAAAAGGGTCGTCCAACGGGGCCCGGTAGACGGAAAAAAGATGCAGGGTCGTCCAGCCGTTTGTCAGATATCCAAGGACCAGCGCCAGCAGCGATACAAGGAAAAAGCTGAGAATCACCGGTGAATTGTATTGCAGTTTTCTCATTGCGCTCCACATCCTATTCCAGTACTTGATAAGAGGCTTCCCCGGATTTGGGGAAGCCCTCGCGCGATTTTTTAAGCCTCCTTTGAAACGGCTTTCCGGATCATGTCCAGCGGAATCATAGTCACAGCAAGCGCCGCAACGGCACACCAGCCCGCTATGCCGAACGGAACGCAGCTGAACATACTGCCAATCCATCCAAATGCGGCCACAGGAATCAACCCTGCGTTGACGATCAGCGCCTGTACCAGGATGATGGCGATAAAGACCTTCATAAATCCGGTATTTTCACCCAACCCCTTGAAGATATGGAATCCCTCATCCCGAACATTAAACCCGTTAAACAGCGCGCTCCAAATAAACAGTACGAAGTACGCAGAGAGCTTCTGCTCCTCCGTGGCAAAAAACCGGTCAAAGAAGGGGAGCTTCAAAAATACAAAGCTCAAAACCGTCAGCCACAGGCCCATGGTCAAAATCTGTGTCATCATGGATTTGCTGACAATGCTCTCATCCCTCCGGCGGGGCTTTTCGGACATATAGTGTTCCCGGGCAGGCTCGTTGCCCAGCATGATGGCCCCCAGGCCGTCCATAACCAGGTTGACAAAGAGCAGATGCGTAACCTTCAGAGGTTCCTCCACACCGAAAAACGGCGCGATGGCGCTGACCACCACAGCGGCCACATTAATCACCAGTTGGAACCTGCAGAACTTCAAAATGTTGTGGTAGATCGTGCGTCCATACCAAATGGCGTCCTTGATAGACTTGAAATTGTCATCCAAAATAACAATTTTGCCCGCTTCCTTGGCAGCTTCTGTGCCGCTGCCCATGGCGAAGCCCACGTCGGCCCGCTTCAGGGCGGGAGAATCGTTGACGCCGTCGCCGGTCATGCCTACCACCAGGTTCATCTCCTGGCAAAGGCGGACCATTCTGGATTTGTCTGTCGGCAGGGCCCGGGCGATGACCCGGATACGGGGAATGAGCGCCTTTACCTCCTCGTCGGACAGCTTGCTCAGCTGGCTGGACGTCAGAGCCACGTCGTCCTGCGTTTTTAAAAGGCCCGCGTCCTTGGCAATGGCCACAGCGGTTTCCAGGCGGTCGCCGGTGATCATCACTACCTGAATTCCGGCACTCTGCACCTCGCGGATAGCCTCCCGGGCCTCAGGCCGGACATCGTCCCGGATACCGAAGAATCCGATAACCGTAGTGTCGGAATTGATCTGGTCCTCTGTCAGCTCCTGGTCGGAGTAGCCAAAAGCCAGAACCCGCATGGACCGGCCCGCCAGCTCGTCAATCTTCGCACTGAGCTGCTTAGGGTCGATGACGTGTACATCCCCATTGAGACTCAGGTATTTCCCGGATACGGACAGAAACTTCTCCGGCGCACCCTTGTAAAACGTCCGGCCCAGCTCCCGCAGGTGGGCCTGGCTGAACTTGTTGGAGGAGTTAAAGCTTTGGGCCTGAGTAACCGTGTATGTCCCGTCCAGCTTTTTCAGCACATCCGTTCCCAAAAAGCGGACCAGGGCCTGATCCGTAGCGTTGCCGCCGATGACGCGCCCCTCCGCATCAAACATGGACTGGGTGTTCTTGCCGATAGCCAGGTCCAAAAGGCCCTTGATCTTTCCGTGCTGAGAAAGCTCTGTCAGGGGGATGGAAATCCCGTCGCCGGTGAAAAACTCCACCACTTCCAGGTGACCTTTCGTGATGGTGCCGGTTTTATCGCTGAACAGGATATTCAAAGAACCGGCTGTCTCAATGCCTTCCGCTTTTCGGACCAGCACATTGTGATCCAGCATTTTGCTGGTGTTCTGCATCAGAACCAGCGAGATCATAAGAGGCAGGCCTTCCGGGACAGCGCAGACAATAATCACAATCGCAAGAGACACTGCTTCCACAATGTCCTTGACAATCTCTGTCGTTCCGGAAGCCAGATAGGGACCAAATCCACCTGCGGAAAGAACAAAATATCCCAAATACATTACCGCAATGACGGTGGCGCCGATATAACCAAACCGGGAGATCATATCTGCCAGCTTTGCCAATTTTACTTTCAGGGGAGAATCCGGCTCGTCATCCTGCATCTCCTCCGCCATTCTGCCCATCATAGTGGAAAGGCCCACCTTCTGCACATCCAGCACGCCCTCGCCGTCGAAGAGCACCGTGCCCCGGAAGAGGGAGTGCGCGTCCACAAAGGTATCCCCGCTAATCTCCTCCGCCAGCCGGAAGCTGCCGTCCGACGCAGTTTTAGGACATTCCTCCGCCTCACCATTGAGGGCGGAGTTATCCACCTTTAACGCGCCGCTCACCAGAACGCCGTCTGCCGGAACCTTGTCGCCGGACTGAAGCAGAATCTTGTCTCCCACCACAACGTCATCCACATTGATAACGGAAATAACGCCGTTCCGGTACGCCTTGCACTGGTCTTTCTTTGTACTGTCCTTCAGCTCCCGATACTTTGTATCACTGGCAACGCCGGTTTTGGCCGAGACCACCGCAACAATTAAAACGGCGGCGATGGTGCCAACCGGCTCATAGATGTCCGCATAGCCGAACGCCCACATGACGATCATCAATACCGCAATGGCCAGCAGGATCCGAATCATAGGGTCGCCGAATGTCTCTTTAAACTCTGCCCAAAATGTTGTGGGTTCAGAATCCGGTATCAGGTTGCTGCCGTATTTTGCTCTGGATTCCGCAGCCTCTTTATCAGTTAATCCATTGAAATGCATGAGATGTTCTCCTCTAAAATATCAGGAAAGAGAGGGGCTTGTCCACCCGCCTCTCTTTCCTGTGATTTAAGGATCAGTCCAATCCATAAACGGCTTCCGCAGAGCAGCCGCTCACATATATCGACTGACCAGTTCACCCAGCCCAGGGTCTGTGGTGCCTTGTCCGATTGCATTAAATTTCCACTCGCCGTTATGACGGTATACCTCACCGAAAATCATTGCAGTCATGCCGGTATAGTTTTCCGTGAGATTGTACTTGCACAGTTCCTGGTTGCTGCGTGCGTCAACAATGCGGATAAAGGCATTCTCGATCATGCCGAAGTTCTGCCGGCGCTGAACAGCCTGATAGATGTTCACCACCAGCACAATGCGGTCATACTCAGCGGGAACATGGGCCAGATCAATGACAATCTGTTCGTCATCACCGTCTCCGGCGCCAGTCAGGTTGTCCCCCATGTGGCGGACCGTGCCAGAGGGATGAGTCAGATTTCCGAAAAAAATAATATCCTTTTTGTCAACCAGCTTTCCATTGCGAAGCAGCAGCGCAGATGCGTCACAGTCAATTTCAGCCTGATTGCTGCCGCCAAGCAGGCCGCCCAGAAAACCTGATTTTTTCTTTACCTCGTCCCAACCCAGGCCGGCAACCACCGTGCTTAACCCGGCGTTGTCTTTCGTCAGGCTGACCTTTTGACCCTTCTGCAAACTTACAGACATGACAATTTCCTCCCGATTATATTACTTTCTTCCGGCCTGCCAGCGCATTCCCCAGTGGAACGCCGCATCCAGCGCCTGGTGTCCAGGGTAAAACTGAACAATTTTCTCAACGCTGAACGTCTCGTCGTTGACATTCTCCAGCAGGGCCAGCCCGCACATGACATCGTTGGAGTTATAGGAGTCCATTTTCACGATCAAATCTTCGGCGCCGGGGTATTTAATCGTAACAACAGCATCTGCCTGCCGCCAGTTGGCAACCCCCTCATAAATAAAGGTGTAAACCAAAATCCGCTTAAAGAGAGCAATCCTGTTTCCATCAATGCGCAGGTTTTCTCCTGTTGTCACCGCGCCTGTGCGGTCGTCGCCGTCCAAGGCAATAAACGGCAGCTGATGCAGGGAGCCAAAGGCATTGCCCAGCGCCTGAACAGCGCCCTTCTGGCCGTCTTTGAGCTCAAAAAGGCATCCCAAATCCAGGTCGATCCCCTGTCCGCCGCCAAACATACCGAAAAGCCCTTTCTTTGCCGGTTTGGTATTCCAGTTTAAGTTAATGAGAATTTCACCCAAACCGGCGGAGCCGCCTTTTTTCAGGCTGACTTTTTTCCCTTTTTCCAAACTGATTGCCATTACATTTTCCCTCCTTATTCGACATCGACGCCATAATGGGCGCACAGGGCCGCCAGTCCGCCCTGATAACCGCTGCCAATGGCGTTAAATTTCCATTCCCCGTTGTTTTTGTAGAGCTCTCCGAACACAACGGCCGTTTCAATGGAAAAGTCCTCTCCCAAATCATAACGCAGAATCTCTTCTCCGCTGCTCTCATTGAAGATTCGAATAAACGCGTTATTAATCATGCCAAAATTCTGCCGGCGTTCTTCCGCCTCATAAATCGTCGCCGTGAAAGCGATATGACTGACCGTGCCCGGAAGCTTCGACAAGTCAATTTTGATCTGCTCATCGTCGCCCTCGCCTTCGCCGGTGAGGTTATCCCCCTGGTGCTCCACAGCACCGGAGCCATGGCGCAGGTTGCCATAGAAGACAAAATCGCCCGAACCCGCGACTTTTCCCCCGTCGCCCAGCAAAAATGCGGCGGCATCCAGGTCAAAGTCCCCGCCGGTATCAAAAGAATTGACGTCCCAGCCCAGGCCCACAACTACCTTTGTCAGGCCCGGAGCCTCTTTTGTCAGGCTGACTTTCTGCCCCTTTTTCAAATTAACAGGCATGCTGCACCTCCTTACGCGACGTCGATCCCATAATGGCCGCACAGGGCCGCCAGTCCGCCTTGAAATCCGCTGCCGATGGCGTTGAACTTCCATTCACCGTTATGGCGGTACAGCTCACCCACCACGATGGCTGTCTCAATGGAAAAATCCTCACCCAGATCATAGCGAATCAGGTCTGTGCCGGAGGTCATGTCCTGAATATGGATATAGGCGTTGGACACCTGGCCAAAATTCTGTCGGCGGGTCTCCGCGTCGTAAATGGTCACGGTAAAGGCGACCCGCTCCACATTGGCGGGAACTTTGGACAAATCCACAACGATTTGTTCGTCGTCTCCGTCGCCCTCGCCGGTCAGGTTATCGCCCATATGCTTTACGGCTCCGCTGGGATGCTCCAGATTCCCGTAAAAAACGAACTCCTTTTCCGTAGGACATTTTCCGTTTCCGCCCACCATGAACGCCGCGGCATCCAAATCAAAAGCCGCGCCGGAATCAAAGATATTGACATCCCAGCCAAGCCCCACAACGATTTTGGAGAGCCCTGGATTCCCTTTGGTCAGATCTACTTTTTGTCCCTTGCTCAAATTGATTGCCATGATTGACTCCTCCGTTTTCTATCATATTTATTGCGTCTTGGGCATGTGGTACCTTGCGTTGAAATCCGCTTTAATTGCCTCCAGGCGCTTTTGATCATCAATTCTCTGCCTGCGGGCACTCTCTTGAATCTGCCTGGTCTCGTCAATGCCGGACACGATGGTATGCCAGGTTTTTTCCAGCGTCTCAATCTTGATGGAGCTGCCGGAGGCCAGACGGGCAGTCATCTTGGACTGTTCAGCCGTATTCTGCGCGTTCCGAATCAGCATTTCATTTGTCTTGGCATCCAGCGCAGACATCGCCTCCGCCTGGATGCGCTGGCGCTTGAGCATGATAGCCTGGGTCAAAGCCTGTTTAAAGACAGGCAGCGTAATGATAAACGCGGAATTGATCTTCCGGACCAGGTTCATATTGCTGAACTGCATGGTCTTAATCATAGGGATGGACTGCATGGCTACGCTCTCGGCGGTACGCAGATCCTGGGTGCGCTGCTCCAGCATCATCAGAGCCTGGTTCAGGGTGGCCAGCTCAAACTGGATGGAGCCGTCCCCCGTAGTCTCCATGTCCCGCTGCCGCTGGGCGATATACGCCTCCAATTCCCGGCAGCCCTGTTCCCCGGCAAGAATATACTTTACCAGTTCGTGATAATAGGATACATTCGACTGAAACATTTCCTCCAGCTTGCGGTTGGACTGCGTAATCTCGGACTCATACCGCTTCAGCTGCACATAAATCTTATCAACTTCCTCGCCCATGGTGTGATACTTGGCGAGAATCTTATCCAGCTGCTTGCGCAGCCCCCCGAACAGCTTTCCAAACAGGCCCGGGTTGTCTTTGATTTCCTCAATATCAAACTTGTCCATGATCTTTGCCAGGGTTGTGAGCATGGCGCTGGAGTCATCCAGCTGCGACATATTCATACTGTTGAGGATCACGTCGGAACACTTGGATATTTCCTCGGCGGCGCCGCTGCCGAAGGATACGATGGTCTCCAGGTTATACACCTCAATCTGACTTGCAAGCGCATCCACCTCCGGGGAGTTGCGCATAACCTGGGTCAGCTGCTGGCGGTCAGCCGCCGCGTCATAGGGCTGATATTCCTCCTGCACCTGGGTGGGAGCTATTTCCAGAGGCTGAACCGGCTCGCCTGACGGTCTGCTGAAATCTAATCCCATATTCAATTACTCCTCCCGAACCATTTTCTGATTGGATTTCGTCCCCGCTCCTGAAGCGTGCTGAAATCCGGGGGTGATAGATCATAGAGATATTCGCCGATTTGCTGTTCATTTGTGAAAGGCTTCTGAAAATGCCGCTCAATGCACTGGTATCCAGTGGGGACAAAAAACAGGATGTCGAACCCCAGCAAATTCAAAAAAGCAAACAGAATACTTTCATCCAAGGACAGTATCTCTTCCGTTGTATTGATTACAATGAGCTTCGGATTTTTCTTCGTAAAGTCAAACCTTTGCAGCAGGCGGAGAATCTCCTTTTTCAAATTGAGCGCTACGGCAATAATGGTATATTCTGTCCCGTTCTGATAAGTACCCGCAATCACACGCTGATCCAGCAGAAGCTGCAGCTTGTCCAGCAGATACTCCTGCATCTCCGCCCGCAGAATGCCGTAAGAATACGCCTTATGACTCTTTATCCTGCTTTTCAGCAGCTTTCCATTTTGCAGAAACTGCGTCGCGCAGGATTTGATCGGATTGGCGTCCAACGGGTCTATCCACGGAATACCGGCAACAACCAGCGTATCCGGCGTAATCAGCTTCTTGATATCCAGCCAGTACTGAGATGTTTGGCCGTCCTTTACGCCGCAGATCTTTTCCAAGAGGACCGGCAGCGTCACCGTGCCGTTTACAACCTGAAATGTAGGCCGGTACTTCAGCTCCTGATCCCAAAGCAGGGCAATCTCCTCATACATGGTGCGCAGGATGACGGTTTCCGCCTTGGAATACTGTTGGGTTCTGTACAGGCCTGAATCCTGATACATCAGGGCATCCAAGTCTCTCTCCGCCTGATATGCAGCCGTACTCACCCGCGCCCGGGACTCGTCCACCGGGAAAGCGTCCATCGGCAGGGAATTTTCGCAGTGAAGCACAAGCGCTCCATCCTCTTGAAAGCAGCCTCCCTCGTTCAGGTTTGGCTGTAAGAACAGAACATCCACCGGCAGCTTTGCCAGCAGGCGCAAAAATTTCGCTTCATGTTCCGTAGCGCATTTCCCAAAAAGGATAAAGGCAGAAACCTCCGGCATCTTCCAATTCGCAAAAAGGTCTTCCTGATAACGCTTCAGCCAACATAAAAGGTAAACCGCCTGATTTGTCATCCTGGATATACTGACATCCGGCTGGTTTTGTTCTCCCAGCACCGTATCCAAAAAAGCTTTTATCATAAGACGCTGAAGTTCTGCATCAGCAGCATACCGGATGTTTTGAACCAAATCGCCGGCCAGTTGTTCGGCGCTTGTATAATTCTTGCGCCGTATTGCGGCAATCTCTCCGGGGGTGGGCACGGCAATGCCGTTATTGACAATGCAGACCCTTCGGTTCCCAGCTTTCATCTGTTTGTAAAACGCAAAAATGTCACCGGGGAACGTCAGTTTGTCCGAAACCCCATACTGGGCAAGAAAGCTGTTATAAAAAAACCGATCGTCGCCGCCTCTGGCCCGAATATCCGTTAAAACCTCGCTGAGCTGCGGCTTCTTCATCCAAGCGTTTGTGCACGCTTTCCTTTTGGGTTCAGGCCCATACAGCCGCTGCCGGTTTGCCTCCCGGATCACTTCGCTCTGAATCCACTTCAAGTTGAAATACGGAGGAAAGGGCTGCAATCCGCTGGCCGGGTAGAGACGTGAGTATTCAGATTTCGGATCCAACGCAGTATAACCGCTATCCCCGTTCCGCTCAAGCATCACAATATCGGCGCCGGCCCTCGATAAAACAATCAAAAGCTGCAGCTCGTAGTGACTGACCGCGCCGTCATACAAAAGCTTTGGAAGGTTTTCGTTCCCCAGCTTATTGACAATTCCCTCAAATCTGTAATAAAGCCAGCACATATATTTAATATATGCGTTTCGGAGCATATTCTCATTTTTGCCCTTCCGGAGCATATCTTCCAGAGTGGCAAAAACCGCCGAAGTTACGGTTCCTCTCTGTGCTTCGGACATACGGGGCAGCCATTTGGACAGCTTGCCGGATAAAAATTCTCTATCCAGGCGGAAATCCATCCCCATCATTTCAGAGAAATAAGCAAGCTGATTCGCATCCGGATTCGGAATCCGGCCATCAATAATAACCCCGTTCCTGCGCGCGTTTTCATAATACCGCCGGACAAACGCGGTTACTTCCGGTGAGACTCCCACAAAACGGTAAAAATAGACGCACCTTTCGGGCCTGTCAGCAAGAGGCGTGAAATAATTCTCCAGTTTTTCCAAAGCCGACTGTTGAAACATAATACCTAAAGTCCTTCTTTGCAGTCATACCTTTCCTATCTGTTCCCGTTTCATCAACTCTGAGGCGAGGACTTTGACAATTCTCTGTTCTCCTGCTCAGCCCAAGCCCATAAAATTTGAAGGATTAACGCATTTTGGGCAATCCCCCTTTTCTGGGCTTCCCGCGTTAAGCAACAGTTTAAGTCATAAGGAATCCGTAACCCGGCACGAACACGTTCCATAGTACATCCTCCTCGAATATTGTCACCTTATTGTCACCAATTATAAGGTGTTGCCACTTAGTTGTCAATAACTTTTCAATAGTAAAGCCGGGCTATTATGTTGTCATTAAGGCGGCAAAAAAGATTTTATATGCCGTCAGCACTGTCACACCACGCCCTGCGGACACCATTTGAGACCATGGATAAGCCGGGCCGCGAATCCCCGTCCCTGTTTTCCAAACCGTTCCGGGCCATTCACAAATGTAAAAAGCCCCCTCCGGAGACAAGTTGCTTAAAGCCCGAATCCCCGGCAGTTTACCCCCCAATGCCTGTTCAAAATCTTTTGACCGGCTGTTCAAAACATGCTATACTGAACAAGCAGCGCTTCTCATGCGCTGCGGGCTGCCGGCCGCCGTTTGACATGGTTCTTGCTCATTAACGGCCGGCTCCATAAAAATACTACGAAAGAGGGAATCGACTATGGCGTCCCCTATCCTTTTCGGCACCATGCCAGACGGAACCGCGGTAGACCAGTACACCCTGCGCGCCGGAGCCTTGTCCTGCGATATCATCACCTTCGGCGGCTCCCTTCGTGCTCTCCATGTCCCGGACAGAACCGGAAAAAGCGTGGATGTGCTCCTGGGCTTTGACACGCTGGAACCCTATCTAACTCACGGCAAATCCTTTGGCGCGTTGGTAGGGCGTTTCGCCAACCGAATTGGCGGCGCAAAGTTCACACTGAACGGCGAGACTTACCCGTTAGCCGCCAATGACCATGGCGTCAATCACCTCCACGGCGGCAGCTTGGGCTATAACAAACGGGTATGGACGGCAGAGAGCTCTTCGGATACTGCCGTGACTCTCTCCCTGTCCAGTCCTGACGGTGAGGAAGGTTACCCGGGAAATTTAACGGTTCGCGTTACCTATACCCTGACAGAAACGGAATTGACGATCAGATATCATGCCGAGTGTGACCGGGACACGGTCTGCAACCTTACCAATCACGCTTACTTTAATCTCTCCAGCCATGACAGCGGTCCGGTTCTGGACCAGACAATCCAGCTTCTGGCGGATCGATATACCCCCGCAGATTCTTTTTCTATCCCTACCGGAGAAATCGCTTCGGTGGAGGGCACTCCTATGGACCTTCGACAGCCCACTCTTATCGGCGCTCACATAGACGAGGCATTCTCTCAGCTTGCCCAAGCCGGGGGGTATGACCACAACTGGGTTCCAAATGGTGAACCAGGGACCCTTCGTCCCATTGCCAAGGCATTCTCTTCCGCCTCCGGCATTTCTATGGAAGTCCTCTCCACGCTCCCCGGAGTCCAGTTTTATACCGGGAACTATCTGTCGGGCTGTCCCGCGGGGAAGGGCGGCGCCGCCTATGACAAACGCTGGGGCTTCTGTCTGGAGACTCAGTTCTTCCCCGATTCGCCTAATCATGCGAATTTCCCTTCCTGCACTCTCCGGGCCGGGGAAGCATTTGATCATACGGCAGTGTTCCGCTTCTTCGCAAAGTGAGCAGGCAGAACCGGCTTTCATAAAAGAGCGGACACCTGCTGGTAAGCTGCGGCTTACCAGCAAGGTGTCTTTCTCATGCTGTGGAAAATCATTGGCACGATTCCAATCGGAAGCCCGGAACAGAATTTTTAGCCGTATAACAGCCGCAAAACTGACCTTGTATCGTATCCCTCCAAGCCCTGCCGCCAATGTCCGCCCGGCGGAGAAACCCGGAACGATATTTCCGGACAGCTCTTTAGGCCTTGTTTGAAAACTGAGTGAGGCCGAATGCAATCTCAGAAAAATTCATCCAGTTACCTTGCAATTCCTAGTTTGGCAAAGTATTTGCACAGCCCCTTCGATCTATGGAAAAATTTACAGGCCTGCACCAACATCAACGGCAGCGATCCCATGTATGCGTTCTGCCTCCCGCCGGGCATTCCCCGCCTTCAACACTCAAAGGAGTTTGGTCATCGCTAGTTATTGCCCCACACTTGCGGCATCGCCATGTACAAATGCGGCTCTCGCTCATAGACCGCCAAGCATGGCAAGGCCGGCTAGGCAAACATCTGGTCCTTGGCGGAGTTGAACTAGACCCAACTTCACCACAATATCCACATTTATAACTTGCCATATATGTACCTCCCATCCGATTATTATTTTGATATAAAGAGGTCGTACCCCTCAAAGTTAGAAAATAGAAAAGTAGCGCAAGCGAAAAAGAGGCGGTAAACCATCCAGGGTAAGCTCCCAATTTATCAAATTGAGACTGGTTAATAATACCATCAATGTTGGCAATTTTCAAACAAGGCCTCGGCTGATCACAGTTTTGGAACAAGTTCGCTTTATAACGAATAAACGAGAGCCCCTGTCAGTTCTGATCCATGCCGCAGGCGGCAGCCGACTCAATCAGGCGGCGGTCATTGTTCACCGCGTCATAAAAACGGAAGCCGCCGGAAAAGTTGTAAGCATCATAGCCGTATCCGGCCAGAATGCGGCAGGCAATATAACTCCTTAAGCCGCTCTGGCAGATAACATACACCGGCTTTCCAAGCTCGATCTCATCCAGCCGCTCTCTCAGCTCATCCACGGGGATGAGCCGGAACCCCTCAATGTGGCCCCGCGCGTATTCCTGGGCCGTTCGGACATCCAGCAGCGTTATGCTTCCATCCCGGGGCAGAGTCTTCACATCCTCCAGACGGAACTGCTTGACAACGCCCTTGGAGAGGTTTTCCACCAGGAAGCCCGCCATGTTTACCGGGTCCTTGGCAGAGGAATAAGGCGGCGCATACGCCAGGTCCAGGTCCTTAAGCTCAATGGCCGTCAGCCCGGCGTGAACAGCCGCGGCCAGCACGTCAATCCGTTTATCCACGCCCTCATAACCCACGATCTGCGCACCAAGGAGGCGATACGTTCCCTTTTCAAAAACCACCTTCATGGTCATCAGCTTTCCGCCGGGGTAGTAGCCCGCATGGCTCATAGGGGACAGGACTACAGCATCCGCATCCAGGCCCGCTCTCCGGGCATTGGTCTCGTTGACGCCGGTGACAGCCGCCGTCATATCGAAAACCTTGAGGACAGAACTGCCTTGGCTGCCCAAATACCGGCTGTTCCCACCGCAGATGTTGTCCGCCGCGATGCGGCCCTGCTTGTTGGCGGGACCTGCCAGGGAAAGCAGGGCATCCTGTCCGGTGACAAAATGCTGAATCTGTACGGCGTCTCCCACAGCGTAGATATCGGGAACGGATGTCTCCATTCGGTCATTGACTACGATGCTCCCCTTGAGTCCCAATTTCAGTCCCGCGTCTTTGGCCAGAGCGGTGTCCGGCGTCACCCCAATGGCCAGCACCACCATGTCGGCATGGAGAGAGTCCGCGTCCTTCAGCAGCACATCCACGCCGCCGTTCTTCTCCTGAAAGCCCTCTACCATATATCCCAAGGCCAGCTTCACGCCATGGCTCCGCATCTCCCCATGGATAAAAGCCGCCATATCCGGGTCAAAGGGATTCATCAGCTGTTTAGGCCGCTGCACAATGGTCACATCCATGCCCAGCTCCCGCAGGTTCTCCGCCAGCTCTAATCCAACAAATCCACCACCCGCCAGCACGGCGGACCGGGGATGATTCTTTTGAATGAAGTCCTTTATGCGGAAAGTGTCTTCCACCGTCCGCAGGGTAAAGAGCCGGTCCAGTCCCACGCCGGGGAGCCGGGGCTGGGCGGGTTTTGCCCCGGGGGAAAGGATAAGCTTGTCATAGCGCTCCTCAAATTCCTCTCCGGTTTCCAGATTTTTGACGGAAACGGTTTTTCCCTCCGGATGAATGGCGGTGACTTCATGCCGCACTCGCATATCCACCCGAAAGCGAGCAAAAAAGCTCTCCGGTGTTTGGAGCGTCAGAGCCCCCGGGTCTTCAATGACCCCGCCGATGTAATAGGGCAAGCCGCAGTTGGCGTAAGAGATATACCCGGACCGCTCAAAAACCACAATTTCCGCCCGTTCGTCCAGTCTGCGGAGCCTTGCCGCCGCCGTGGCGCCGCCTGCCACGCCGCCTATGATAACAACCTTCATTTCCACTTAGCCCCTTTCCTTTGCAGGCGGCAATGCCGCCGATATTTTTTTCATCAGCGCAGATGTCCAAAAGCGCACCGGGGGAACCGCTGCGGGATGCCCGGAACCAGCGCAGGCCTATGGCCGTCCCCCGCTTTTTGCTGCAGGTTTATATATCTTCCGCATTCTGTGACAATATCATTCTCCACGGTTCCTTGCCTTACAAATTAATTGCGTCATCGTTCCCATTGGGCAATACACGCACCAGCTGCGCGGCTTGAACAGGAGCATAGTGATAAAGCCAAGAACCGTGGACGTCAGCATTACACTGTAAAATCCGAAGGCAAACTGCGCGACCCCCGGATGGAAGAGGGTTCCATGATAAGCCCAGTTCCATGGCAGCTTAAATGTCCAAAGCAGCGTTACAATCTGCGTTAGATTCCGTGTTCCCGCAAAAACCAGGCAGGTGTTCCAGAGCATTTGAAAGAACATGATAAAAAAGAAAATCAGAAATCCGTAACGGAATGCCTTGCTTTTCATCCATCCGGGAATGTCTTTTTTTCGCGACAATCCAAACCGGCCGCCCAGCAGGCCAAACAGCTGGCCTCTGCCGCAGTACCGGTTGCAGTAACCCTTTGTGCCCCCGGCAACAGAGATAATCAGAGGAATAAAGAAACACAGCAGCCCCAGCCAGGCAAAAAGAATATTAAAGAACCCCAAAACCAAGTATGTCAGCGAGAGTATCCAAAGGTAATCATACCAGTGCTTTTTCATGTACGCACCTCCTGAATGGCAATCACCGACGCGGGACACTCTTTCGCGCATTTCCCACAGCCGACGCACAGCTCCGGATTAACTCTGGCCGCAATTCCCTTGAAAACAGCAATTGCTTTCAGCGGACACACCTTCACGCAGCAGCCGCAGGCAACGCAGGAATCTGTGTCCACAAACGCTTTCCGCCTTTTCCTAATTTCAGCTCCCATATCATGACCTCCCGGGTTTAATGAATTCATTATACCGAAGTGATTCTTTTCTTACGGTGACAAGGTTACCAAAACACAAAAAGGCGCTTTCCCGGCAGCGCCATTGCTTGCTGTATGGGCCCTGTTTGAAAAATGACAAAGCGCCCAAACGACGGGGCTTGTTCTGCCATTCTGCGTTAAAATTTCTTGCCGGACGGCAGCCTGCCTGCAAAAATTTTCCTGGATTGGCAAAAAATTTCATATCGCTGAACATTTCACTAATTTTTAAACAAGGCCCAATCAACGCAGCAGAAAAGAGGGAAATACTTCCTTTCAACTGAGCGGACTATGGTATCCGATATTCCCACTTTTCAAAAGAGCAGAGGAACCACAAAACACGTTCACTTTGACATAAAAAATGGAACAAGCGACAGGCAGCCTGCTCCAATGCGCCTTCAAGGCCTAATATGCTCCCGGAGGCACAATCAGTTCCAGCGTCTTCCGCATTCCTTCAGCAAAGGCCCGGTGTCCCTGCTCAGAGAAATGGACACCGTCAAAGGCCAGTCCCACACCCCATGTCCCTGCGTTCGCAAAATAGACACCCAGTCTCTGCGCTAAAGCTTCATAGCAGCCCGCCAGCCGGCGGGATTCTTCCAGGACTTCAGAATCATTCACCCATGCCCCCAATTTCATGGGAGGCGGAGCGATCAACAGGACTTTGCAAAATGCGGACACTTCTTCCATAAGCATAGCCAAAAACCGTTCCATCCGCTCTGAGCAGATTTCGGCGCTGGGGGCAGGACACTGGAGCAGGTCGTTGCTTCCCAGCATAATTACCACTGTTTCCGCTTTCGCGCGGTGGATCGTTTGGAGCAGCCTACCGGCCTCTTGGCGTCTCTTTGGAATGCGGCGGCCATTTTCACCTTCGTTTGTAACAGCCCAGCCAGCAGCTTCCAGCAGGGCCGTCCAACGGACAGTTTCCGGGTATCGGCCGCCCAGGTAAGACCTGGGGTCATATCCGTATGTGTTGGAGTCGCCAAAACACACAATCCGATTGCCCACAGTTGTCACCACTCCCGCCGGATCTCGGACTCCTCCACTTGATACTGACGGAGAAATTCCTGTAAATCCCGGTCATCACGAAGGAGCACCCGTTCCTCGAATTTTCCGCTGGAGAGGTCCTTGAAGCCCGCTACCTGCTCTCCTGTGCAGATACTGGAGCGGATGACGGGAATCTTGCCGTCTTTTTGATAGGGCGCTGCCGCCTGCTTTTTTCGTCTGCCGAACATTAAAGGCACTCCTCTCTCACCGCCCGCAGCAACCCCTCACACCCGTCCAGCACATCCCGCCAAGTGGCTTCAAAATCGCCTGTGTACCAAGGGTCGGCCACCTCGCCGGCGCAAAGTCCGCTCCCATCCGTTTCCGCCCGCGGCGAAAACTGCAAACGCCCCCTTGCTTCTCCTCTCCCCACGCAACCCGCTCCGCCGGACTCGCGCGGGGTTCCCTTTCTGCGGCGGCCGGCAAACTCCATCAGCAGATGCATTTTCCCCTTAAAATCACCGCCGCAGATACGGTGCATGTTCCGCAGGTTGGCCCGATCCATTCCAATCAGAAGGTCGTACCGTTCGTAGTCCTCGTTCTTCAGCTGGCGGGCCGTTTTGCCAGCGCAGCCGATGCCATGCTCAGCCAGCTTGCGGCGGGCCGGAGGATAGACCGGGTTTCCAATCTCCTCCGTGCTGGTGGCGGCGGACTCAATGTGGAATTGGCTTTCCAGTCCTGCTTTTTTCACCAAGTCCTTCATTACAAACTCGGCCATCGGGCTTCTGCAAATGTTCCCATGGCAGACGAATAAAATCCTTGTCA
This sequence comes from uncultured Oscillibacter sp., assembly GCA_910576845.1. Lineage (GTDB taxonomy): Bacteria > Bacillota > Clostridia > Oscillospirales > Oscillospiraceae > Oscillibacter. Next base: position 10,961 of record CAJTJA010000021.1, on the reverse strand, counting down.
TATCCTGAAACCCCTTAAAAGTGTTGATATTCCGGTCCTCGCAGGTGTTTTGCGGCATTTTCTTCCGCTCATTCTCCTGACATGTCCCAGTATGAAGCGGCACAGTTCCGGCCCCAAAAGCAGTAGGAACGGTAATACAGCAAAGAGGCTTATCCTGTTTTACTGTTCGCCGGCGGCAGGCCGGCTCAGCTTCGCTCGCACGGCCTCAACGCCCAGATGAATCTGCTTTTCCCTTTTCCAAAAAGAAAGCACTTTATGAGACATGACGGCAAAAGCAGGAGGGCTCCGTTCCACCCCAAGCGGACAGGGCAGCCAATCTTTATTCTCCCTGCCTGCTTATAAACCGGCCCTTAGGCGTCCCTTATTCCTCTGTAAATTCTTCCAGATTCTCCAGCGTCACAGCCCGGTATGGCAGCCACACATAGTGTCCTTCCGCCAGCTCCACCGCCTGAGCCGGGTCCCCTCCGCTCCAAAGAGTCAGCGCTAAATCCATCATGGCTTGGGCCTGCCCCCGCCCATCATTGTGAACGGTGCCATAGAGCTGCCCCCCCGCTACCGCCTCCAGCGCCGGAGCCGTGGCGTCCACTCCCACAATAAGGGGCCAGCAGTCCCGGGGTGTATCTGCCAGGGCGTCGATGGCTCCAAGCGCCATATCGTCGTTGTTGGAGAAAATGACTTCAATGCCGGACCCGAACTCCTCCAGCCACTGAGCCGTTCGAGCGGCGGCCTGGGCCCGGTTCCAGTTGGCAGTCTCGTTGGCCAGCTTCTCCACCTCCACGCCGCCGTCGGCGACGGCTTTAATAGAGTACTCTGTCCGCAGCAGAGAGTCCTGGTGCCCCGGTTCTCCTTCCAGCATCACGTATTGAAGAATTCCGTCGCCATTGCGGTCCAGGGCCTCCTGATCCGCCTGCCAGGCATCCAGCACCAGCCTCCCCTGGAGTTCACCGCTCTCCCGGGCGTCGGCCCCCACATAGTAAATCTGGTCCCAGCGCTGTATGTCCTCCGCCACCGGCTGGCGGTTAAAAAAGATCAAGGGCACACCCTCGGCCTCAGCCTTGTCGGCGATGACCGCCGCCGCCGTCCGGTCTACAAGATTCACACACAGTACGTCACAGCCCCGGGCCAGGAATCGATCCACCTGATCCATTTGGGCCGCCTGACTGCTCCTGCCATCGGCAATGAAAAGCGTAATCTTCCGCCCCGTTTCACTCTCCGCCTCCCGGACCATCCATTCAAGATTTTGGGCCATGGCGGAGATAAATGTGTCGTCCTGCGTGTAAAGCGCCACCCCGATCCGGAGGCTGTCATCCCGCTGCGCCCCGCAGCCCGTAAAAAGCAGCAGCACCGCCAGCACAAGAACGGTTATCCCAGTGCGCCGCCCAAAGGCAGTATCCTGTTCCAGCCGTTCACCGGCTGGACGACGACATAATGGGGAAAAGCAGCTTCTGGTTTTCAGGCGCATAAATATCCTCCTCTCGCAACACGGAAAAAGGCAGGGGAACCACCTTCCCTTCCTCTCCCTGGGCAGCGCTCACCGCTCTGCGCACCGCAAGATAACCTGCGGCGTAATCACTCCACGCTGCCATGGCGGCGATGTTTCCCCGCTCCAGCTGAGCGGTGATCGCCGTGGCGGCTCCAACGCCGTACAGCGAATAGCTTTTTCCCTCCGCCTCCTTCCTCTCGGCAGCCTGTTGAGTGGCGGCAGGCTCAAATGCCATCAACCACCGGCAGTTCTCTTCCGGCAGAGCGTTTATCCGCTGAGCGGGAATCCCCGCCTCTGTCAATGCCATTTCCGCCGCCGCAAGGCGGTCCATAATCCCCGCGCAGCTCCCGGCAGTATCCAGCAGCAGTACGGTTCCGCCGTCCCAGTCCTCCGCCAAGGCCTCCGCAAGCTGGCGGCCCAGCAGAGCGTTGTCCGGCGATACCGTCCCCGCCGCTCCTTTCATAGGCGACTCCAATGTGACCGCCGGGCAGACCACAAGCCACTGATCCAGCGCGGAGGACAACGCCGCAGGGTCCGCCGGAACGACCACCAACGCCGCCGCCCCGTCTTCAATCTCCCTGAGAAGCAGAGTCTCCTGCTCCCCGCTGTCTCCCGCAACCGTGAGGGTGAGAAACCGAAGTTCCGCCCCCAGCTCATCCGCCGCCTGCTCCATGCCCTGCCGTGCCGCGGTCCAGGCAGAACTGTCCGTATCCCGGAGCATAACGGAGAGGGACAGCAGCGGGGGCTCCCGTTCCACTCGGAAAAGCTGAGGCAGCGCCAGGGACAACACCGCCGCCAAGCCCAAAGCCGCCAGAATCACCGCCTGGACAACATTACTCTTTCCCGTCTTCATAGCTCTTCTCCCTGCTGGCAGCGCTCCGCCTCCTCCCGGCTTAAAGCCGGGAGCCGAACACGGACCAGTGTTCCCTCGTCCGGCTCGCTGAAAATAGTCAGACCATATCCCTCGCCAAAGGTAAGGCTCACCCGCTGGTGGACATTGCGGACGCCAATGCCGGAGCCGCCGGTCCGTGTTTCCGGCCGGTCCTCATCCAGAAGGGACGACGCCAATTCCGGCCGCATGCCCAGCCCGTTGTCCTCCACGTCAATCAGCAGGTCCTCCCCGTCCCGATAAGCGGTGACCCGAATCATCCCGTCATCCTCAGAGCTGGCGCAGCCGTGGTAAATGGCGTTCTCCAGCAGAGGCTGAATAATCAGTTTCAAAGTATACAATTCCCCGGTACCGGGTTTTGCCTCAATTACTGTGGTAAACTTATTCTTGAACCGCATCTGCTGAATGGTCATGTAATGCCGGGCGTGTTCCAGTTCATCCGCCAAAGGAATGATGCTCTTTCCCCTGCTCAGAGAGATACGGAAGAGCCTCGCCAGTGAAGTGACCATCTGGATTGCTTCCTTCTGCTGGCCCGATTCCGTCATCCAAATGACAGAGTCCAAGGTGTTGTACAAAAAATGGGGGTTAATCTGTGACTGAAGGACTTCCAGCTCACTGCGGCGTTTCCGGCTCTCCTGGCGGACGATGTCGTCCATCAGGTGCCGCATGGTGGACACCATGGAGGCCACCGCATGGCTCAGCCGCTGGACTTCATAGCAGCCGCCCTCCTCAATCTCTACGCCTGTCAGGCCATTGTCCAATTCCCGGATAGACCGCTCCAGACGGAGTATGGGGTCGGAAATCCGGGCGGAGATCAAGAAATTCAAAAAAGCCATCAGAAAGATGGAAAACAGAAGCAGCGTCAGCCCAAACAGCGGCAATTGAGATGAGGACGCCGGCCAGCTTGCCGCCGGCGCTACGCCCACCAGCTTCCAGCCGGTATAGCCCATGGTCTTTACCGTCACCTGCCGGGACTGGCCCTGAAAACGCTCCTGCCGGCTGCCGTCCCGGTAAGATGCCGCCGCCCGGTTATTTTCCTCCAGAAGCCCGGCGTAAATAAGCTGCTGCCGGGGATGGTAAATGAGCTCTCCATCTCCGTCAATAAGGTAGAGATACCCGCCGCTGCCCAAGGTTACATCCCGGCAAACCTGTTCCACACCGCTGAAGCTCATATCCACCAGCAGCACGCCTCTCTCCGTGGCCCCGTCCCGGGTCAATTGGACATGGCGGCTCAGGGACACTACCCAGCGGTAGGGATAGTCCGGGTCATCAAAGATGTTTTGAACATGGGGGGTGGAAAAATGAAGATTCTCCATGCTTTGGCTGGCCGCCTGAAACCAGTCGCTGTCCACTGTCTTCGCGTCCTGCTTCAGGGCTGTCAGGGGCACGGCGGATACCAGTCCTCCCTGCCCGTCGAAAACTGCCAGAGACACCAGATCATCCCGGTTTTCCTCATAGAGCAGAGCCAGGTCTCCGGTGATGTCACCCTCCGCCAGGTCCGTATTCTTAATGCTGCGATAGTACACCGTATCAGAAATACGCATCATCCGCCGGAGATAGCTGTCTAAGTTCAAATTGGCCTGGGCCAGCACCCGCTGGCTGTTCTCCGCTACCAGCTGTTCGCTTGCGGAGGAAAAGCGCCAGATGAGGCTGACGCTCATAAGAAGCATCCCCGCCGCCGCTACAGCGGTGAAGGACAGGGAGAGCACCATTTGAATGCTCATTTTGCGGTAGCGCTCCGCCCACTGGGCGGCAAGGCAGCGGAACACATTCACGGCGTTTCCTCCTCTCTCAAGGCAGTCTGCTTTTCCAGGGGGAAAAGCAAAGCCGGGCCATGGCCCGGCGCACGGAACGCCGAGACATGAACTCGTTTTTCAAGCGCAATTTTTATTCTTCTCTGCCGTATGGGATAGCCCAGGGCCGGAAGAAGCCCTCCGGCGCATCTTTGTAATACACGCTGATAATACAGCCGTTTTCCTCCCCCGGCAGAGTCCCCGGCGGGAAGGATATGCACAGGCTGTCCGGGAAGAAAACCAGCCACTCCGGGTCCAGAGCCCCGCTCATAGCCTCCCGGCGGTCTTGGTTATCCACCCAGCCGCACAGCTCTGGCAGGCGCCTTCGAACCTCCGCCTCCGGCACAGCGAAGAGGTCCCAATTGGAGAGCTTCTCCCCAGTCTCCCGGTTGAAGGCCGCACCGAGCTGTCGTTCGTAGGCGGTCCGCCCGCCGTACTCCTGGGGCAGGGTCAGGTTGGTCAGGAAGTACATGATGGTTTCACTGGAGGCGGAGGGGGTTACGTCCTGCCCGACCCAATCGCTCTCAAATTCCTCCCCCAGCTCCCGGTACGCGGCATAGGACTTCTCCAGTTCCTCCTGCTCATCGTAAAGGAGGCCCTGTTCCTCGTAATAGGCCCGAACCTTCTCCTGGGCTCGTCCGCTCAGAGCCTCAAAGCCCTCCTGGCCCATTACATAGACATTTTCCGGCCCCGTGGGTTTCTCCACCCGCAGCAGCTCCGTGCCGTTCGCCAAGCGGTAGATACGGCTTCTCCGTCTGTCCCACTCCAGCATGTCCACAGAAGTCCCGTCCCGGAGGGTCAGGGCCTTCCGGTGCAGCTCACCGTTGATATGGACGCTGGTGGCCCAGTAAGCCCAGACGTCCTCTCCATCCGCCGTCTCCAGCTCCTCCCGCCGGGGATAGCAGCTGGCATAGGCCCAGGCATCTACCCGAAGATCCGCCTGGAACGCCGCCCACAGTTCCTCGCCAGTCCAGCTGCCGCTGCCTCTGGGCAGGAGGAGGGTCCCCTCTGCCAGCCGCACGCCGATGGGCTTCCCCTGTCTGTCCTCCACCACAAAAGCAGTGATGTCCCCAGCCTCGTTCGTCTGGACCTCCACCACCAGACCCTCCACCCCCCTCTCCTCACTCCGGCAGGCGGTCAGGCCCAGGGTCAGACATAAGGCCAAAAACAGGGCCGTCCATTTTTTCCAAACCATGGCGTTCCTCCTTTACTCCCTCTGCCCCGCCCGGAATTTCGAGGGGGACAATCCAAAATGCCGCTTGAAGACATAGCTGAAATAGTTGGGGTCGCTGAACCCCGTGACCTCGGCAATACGGTAGGTTTTTTCATCTGTTTCCCGAAGAAGCCGGGCCGCTTCTTCCATCCGCACCTTAGTGACATAGGCGGTAAAGGACATTCCCACCTCCCTTTTGAACAGAGTGGAGAAGTATGTCGGAGAGAGATGAATATGGGAGCAAAGGGCCTCCACACTGAGCTTCTCATCGGTGTAATGTCCGGCGATATAGTCCTTGGCCCGCTCCACCATCTGCCAAGTGGAGTCGCTGCGCCTCCTGCCCAGCAGATCATGAAGCTTCAGGCTCCGCTCCGCCAGCCAGCGCCCCAGTTCATCCAAACTGGAAAAATCCGCTACAGACACCGCGCCGGCAAACTTAGGGCCGAAAACCTCTTCCACCGCCACGCCGCCGGAGCGGGTCAGCCGCACAAGGCAGGTAACCACCTCCAGCAAAAAAAGATCGCACCGGGACAGGGAAAGCCCCGCATGGCTCAAACGCTCCATCAGTCCCCGGACTACCTGCTCCACCTGCTCCGGCGTCCCCATCTTAACGGCGGCGGACAGCTCCTGTTGATCCTCTTCCTCAAAAGAAGGGGCGGCGGTGGACTGCGGCTCCAGGTCCCCGATATAGATCACCCGGCCTCCGCCGGCCAGCACACGATAATCCAAAGCGGACCGGGCGCCTCCGGCACTGCGGTTCAGTTCCTCCACCCTATGGCACGGAAGCCCCACCCCAGTGGTGAGCCGCAGGCCCAGATAACTCTGCGACAGCCGGCTGAGCCGTTCCAGCTCTTCCAGCAGCGGATACAGCCGCTCCTCCCCCGGGAGACAGACCAGCAGCGCGGCCATATCTCCGTAAAGCACCACTCTGGCGGAGCAGCCCTCAAGGAAAAAGTGCTTCTCCAAAAAAGACTGCACGGAGAGAAGCAGCAGTTCATCCCTCTCCCCCTCATCCCCCAGGCCATCCACATGGACCAGCGCGACTGTCCAAAGCCCCTGCGGCAAATCAATTTCGTATCGGGCCGCCCGGTCCTGAACCTGATCCGGGCGAAGCTGTCCGCTCAAAAGGCGGGTGTAAAACAGCTCCCGCAGCACCGGCAGGCTCTCTTCATACCTCCTCCGCAGAGTCTCCATATCCCGCCGTTCCAGCCGCTGCCGGTCCAACTGCTCCCGCAGCTTCTCCAGCACCTGGCGAAGCTCCGGCGCGTTAATGGGCTTTAGAATATATTCCGACACCCCCATGCTCACCGCCTGACGGGCATATTCAAAATCGTCAAAGCCGGAAAAAACCACCAGCCGCGCTCCCGGCAGGGATATCCGCAGCCTCCGGCACAGCTCCAGCCCGTCCATAAACGGCATTTTGATGTCGGTGAGCACCACATCGGGCCGAAGCTGATCCGCCAGCTCCAGTGCCTCCTCCCCATTGCCCGCCTCTCCCACCAGGGAAAAGCCCAAGGATGCCCAGTCAATCTTCCGGCTGATGCCGGTACGGATTTCCTCCTCGTCATCTGCCAGCAGAACCCGGTACTCCTTCATCAGAGGCGCCCCCTTCCCTTTTGATTTCATTATACTATACTCGTCCCCATTTGAAAAGGGACCCGGCGCAAATACGCCGGGTCCCCCAACTTGTATGGACAGATGTCACTTTTTACTTCTTGGTCAGATACTTCCGCAGGTCCAGGGCGACGGCCACAATGATAACCAGGCCCTGGGCGATGTAGGTGTAGGCCGGGTCGAAGCGGAGGAACTGCAGGCAGATCTTCAAAACCTCGAACACCAGCACGCCAATGAGGATGCCCCCCACTTTACCCACGCCGCCGTTGGCAGAGACGCCGCCGATGGTGCAGGCCGCGATGGCTTCCAGCTCATAGCCGGTGCCGGTAGCGGTGGAAGCTCCGCCCGCCTTGGAACCAATCAGGAAGCCCGCGGTTCCGTACAGCACGGAGGCCAGGATATAAATACGGATGAGCGCGGCAGAGACGTTAACGCCGGCCACCTGAGCGGCATTCTCATTGCCGCCGATGGCATACATATACTTGCCGTGGCGGGTCTTGTTATACAGGAACCACATGAAAATCCCCACCAGCAGAGCAGGAAGCAGCAAATAAGGCAAAAAGCGGTTTCCCAGGAAATTGCCGCTGGCAAGATCACGATAGCTCTGCTTGAAACCGCCGATGGGCTGATTGCCGGTGATGATCTGGCACGCGCCATAAACCAGCGTCTGCATACCCAGGGTGGCAATGAACGGTGGAACCTTCAGGAAGGAGATGACGCAGCCATTGACGGCGCCGATGCAGGCCATGAGGATCACGGTAATCAGCAGGGCCGCAACCCAAGGCATATCGGGCATCCAGGGCAGAACCCGGGCGCTGTAGTCCAATGTCTGCTGCATCATGGCGGCCAGACACGCCGCCAGGCCGACCTGACGGCCCGCCGACAGATCGGTGCCCTTGGTGATGAGACAGCCGGAAACACCGCAGGCGATAATAAACCGGGGACCCACATTGGAGATCAGGTTGCCCACGTTGTCTGCGCTGAGGAAATTCTTACTGTTGGCCCAAGTGAAAATGGCCAGCAGGATAATCAGCAGGATAATGGCGTTATCGGAAATCAGCTTTTTCGCATTCAATGTCTTTCCCATAGTTTTTCTCTCCTCCTCATTCAAATTGGGTGGCCAGGGCCATGATATTTTCCTGATTGGCATCCTTGCCGTCAATAAAACCGGTTACACGACCGTCGCACATGACCATAATCCGGTCGGACATGCCGATCAGCTCGCTCATTTCAGAGGAGATCATGATGACGCTTTTTCCCTGCTTCGCCAGCTCCGCAATAATGCAGTAAATTTCATATTTTGCGCCTACGTCAATACCACGGGTGGGCTCATCCAGAATGAAAACGTCCGGGTCATTGGCCAGCCACCGGCTGATCAGCACCTTTTGCTGATTGCCGCCGGAGAGAGACTGGATCAGTGTTTTGGAAGAGGGAGTCTTGATGGAGAGCTTGGCCACATTATCCTGGACCAGCTTCTCAATCTTGCGGTCATCCAGCATGATGCCGCCGATCAAATATTGGTTCAGCGAGGCAATAGACACATTGTCCGCAATGGAGAGAACACCCAAAATACCCGTAGCCCGGCGGTCCTCCGTCAGCATAGCAATGCCGCTGTTGATGGCCTGCTTGGGCTGATCAATCTTAAGTTCTTTTCCCCTATAGGTAATCTTGCCCGCCGTATGGCAGCGAAGGCCGAACAGGCCCTCCATCAGCTCTGTACGCTGGGCGCCTACAAGGCCCGCAACGCCCAGAATCTCACCCTTGCGGACATGGAAGCTGGCATGGCGGAAGCTCTTGGGATTGATGGAAGTAAAGTCCTCTACTTCAAAGACCACTTCACCGGGGACATTCTCCCGCTTTGGAAAGAGGTTTGAAAGCTCCCGGCCCACCATTTTTGTGATAATAAAGTCCGTGGTAAGGCCCTCGGCGTCCCAGGTGCCGATGTACTGGCCGTCCCGCATGATGGTGACTTCATCGCTGATACGAAGAATCTCGTCCATCTTGTGGCTGATATAGACGATGGAAACTCCTTTTTCCCTGAGCTCGTTCACGATGGTGAAAAGGGCCTCCACCTCCGCAGCGGTGAGGGAGGACGTAGGTTCATCCAGAATAAGCACCTTACAATCAGCGGACACAGCTTTGGCAATCTCCACCAGCTGCATCTGGGAAACACTGAGCGAGCCCAGTTTAGCCCTGGGATCGAAGTTGAGATGGACCTCCTTCAGCACTTTGGCGGCATCCCGATACATCTTCTCATGATCGACGACGGAAATGGGGCCAAGGCGTTTCAGCGGATAACGGCCCACGTAAATATTTTCGCCGATGCTTCTCTCCGGGATGGGCTGGAGCTCCTGGTGCACCATGGCAATTCCCCGGTTCAAAGCATCCAGAGGGCCCTTGATTTGGACTTTTTCTCCCTCGTAAATGACTTCTCCCTCGTCCATGTGATAAATGCCGAACATGCACTTCATCAGCGTGGATTTGCCCGCGCCGTTTTCTCCCATCAGGGCGTGGACGGAGCCGGGGCGCAGCTTGAGCTGCGCGTGGTCCAGCGCCTTAACGCCGGGAAACGTTTTGACTACCTCACGCATTTCCAAACGATACTCTGACAATTTACTGTTCCCCCCTTGATAAGTTATATCCCTTTCCATAACCGGCGGCAGGCGGACCGCCGCCGTCAGCTATGGAAAGGGGGTGCGTGCGCCTGCGCACACGCACCCCCGAATGGCTTTGCTGCTATTTGGGTCTTAGCGGATTACTTCATGAAGTCGCCCACGTTGTCGGGAGTAACCTTCACATAGTCGACATACACGCTCTGGTTGCCGGAAGAGAAGGTGGCGCCGCCCAGCAGGGCTTCCATCTGCTCCACAGCGGCGGTGGCCTGGCCGACAGCGTCGTTCAGCACGGTTCCGGTCATGTTGCCGTTGCTGACCTCGTTCAGAGCGGCGTCCAGAGCGTCGACGCCTACCAGATAGATGTCCTCATTGACCTTGCGGCCGGCGGCCTGGATGGACTGCAGGGCGCCGATGGCCATATCGTCGTTGTTGCAGAAGACAACCTCAATCTGATCGCCGAACTGGGCCAGGTCGTTGGCCACGATCTCCTGGCCGCGCTCACGCATCCAGTCGCCGCGGGTGAGGTTCAGCTCCTCAACCTCCATGCCGGCATCCTTAAGAGCCTTGACAGAGAACTCTGTCCGGTACTGGGCATCCACGTTCTCGGGGTCGCCCTGAACCATGATGTAGGAAATCTTGCCGTCGCCGTTGATATCGCCCTTGTTGGGGGTGTCGAGAATCAGCTCGCCCTGCATGGTGCCGGACTGGCGGGCATCGCAGCCAACATAAACCAGCTTGTCATAAACAGCCATCTGCTCAGGAGCGGGCTCGCGGTTAATGAGGACGGTGGGAATGCCGGCGGCCTTCACGGTGGCGATAATCTGGTCGGCGGCAGATGTCATAACAGGGTTGATAATCAGCGCGTCCACACCCTGGGTGATGAAGGTGTTGATCTGCTCGTTCTGCTTGGCCTGGTCATTGGCGCCGTCCACCACGGAGACCTCATACCCCTTACCCTCCAGGATTTCCTGAAGAGCGTTCCGGTAAGTGGTCATAAAGGCGTCGGTGAACTGATAAATGCACACGCCGATGGTGCCGCCTCCCTCAGGGGCATCGGGAACTTCCGCAGGAGGGGTAGTGGTTTCAGTCTGGTTGGGCTGGCTGCTTCCAGCATTGTCAGCGGGCTTATCGCCGCCGCAGGCGGTCAGCATAGCCAACATCATGACAGCGGCAAGAAGCAGGGCAAACGTCTTTTTCATCATAGTTCCTCCAATCAAAAATTCGTGCTCTGAGGCTCCTCCCCAGGTCACGCCTACTATTTTAGACGAGCCCCTGTAAAAAAACGATAGAAAATTCTTGGAATTTTTATAAAAAAACTAAGGTCGGGCACAGGCCTCCAAACCGTAAAAAGCGC
>CAJTJA010000020.1 GCA_910576845.1 uncultured Oscillibacter sp. | reverse complement strand
GTCACGCCTTTGCCGCAATACTCGCACTTAGCCATCCATTGCACCTCCCCGCTGTTGCATACTATGTGCGTATTTTCATAAGCACAAGTGTTATAATAACAGAATTATTCAGAAAATGCAAGAAGAATTTTCAAAATAATTGTAGTTTTTTTGCGGGGTGGATGTCAAGAGTTTTTTTGACACCCCGGAAAAAAGATGTCACACAAGAATTGTGCTCGCGGAGCAGCTGCGGCCTGGGAAATGTGTCACAGACCGCGCGGCGGGTACGAGGGGAATGAGGAGTCCCGGCCTGGAAGGCCGGGACAGTCGCACAATAACAGTTGGCGGTCAAGGGCCGCAAAAAGTTTTCCAGGTTCCGAAGAGCCTGGAAAACTTTTTGCTTTCCGCTTCGCTCCAACCCCTGACAGCCAACAGTGATTGTGCCCACGGTGGGCAACCGAAATCGCCGAGGCCGATTTCAGCAGGCCGACATATTTTTATTTTGGGGCCGGGTGCGTCCCGGAGAAAGGAGCTAGACATGGCGGGAAAACCGAATATCCGAAGCATCCGCTTTTCGGACGAGCTGGCGGAGCTTATTGACCGGCAGGCCGGGAATACCTTTACGGAGAAGTTTGAAAACCTCGTGACCCGGTGCGTTTGGGAGCTGCCGCAGAGGGAGGCGGAGCTGGAGCAGGTTCAGGAGCGAATCCAACAGGAGCGGAAGCAGCTTGCTGAACTTCGGAAGCGGCGAGAGACGCTGGACCGGGTGATACGGAGCATCCAGCGGAGCCTGGACTATCAGCTGAAGGAATTGGAGAATCTGTAACACAATATTGCGGGAGGCCTCCGGACGCGGCTTGCGGCGGTGTGTTACAATAGGGACCGCCCACGGCATAGGCCGTAGGCGGCGGACTGTTCAATGTCAAACACTTTAAGCCAGGGAGGATTTGGCGGGTTATGACGAAAGGGCAGAAAATCATGAGCTGGGAACAGCGGATACGGCTGGAGGAGAAATTACGCTACAAGGTGCCTATTGCCCAGATCGCCCGGGAGCTGGGGTTTTCCCGGCAGACCATTTACAACGAAATCAAGCGGGGGCGGTATCTCCACACGATGGACTATTGGGACGAATGGCGGTATTCGGCGGAGAAGGGCCAGGCCGTTCAGGACCGGAACCGGCTGAACAAGGGCCGGGGTCTCAAAATTGGGAAGGACCGGGCCTTTGCCGCATTCCTGGAAGACAAGATGCTCCGGGAAAAGTGCTCCCCTGCCGTTGCGCTGGAACTTGCAAAGCGAAAAGGCTTTACAACTACAGTCTGCGTCTCCACACTGTATAACTACATAGAGATTGGACTTTTTGTCAGGCTTACCAGTGCGAACCTTCTGGAGAAGCCAAAGCGGAAGCCCAAAAGTGAGGGAAAGCAGTCCCGTGTTGTCCATTCCGAATTGCCGTCCATCGTGGACAGGCCCGCCAACATCCTGGAACGTTCGGAATATGGACATTGGGAAATGGACATGGTAGTCGGCCCCCAGGAAGGAAGCGGGGCCGTGCTTCTGACGCTGACGGAACGGCGGACCCGGCAGGAGCTGATTTTCAAGCTGCCGGACAAGCGGGCCGCTTCCGTCCGGGCCGTCTTTGACAAGCTGGAGCGGACCACGCCGGATTTCTATCAACGGTTCAAGACCCTCACCACGGACAACGGGCCGGAGTTCCTGGAGCATGACTTGCTTATTAAGTCCGTGCTGGGCGGCGAGAGGTTCACCGTCTTCTACTGCCATTCCTACGCCGCCTGGGAGAAGGGAACCAATGAGGTACATAACCGGATGATTCGCAGATGGTTCCCGAAAGGAACGGACTTTGCAAAAATCAGCCAGCGAAAGATTAAGGCGGTGGAACGCTGGATGAATCACTATCCGAGAAAGATTCTGGGATGGAAAACGCCGGCGGAAGCAGCTTGACCCTTGAAGGCTTTGCGGCGCAAGGGATACAGGACCCAGGCTGTTAGCTGTAACACAAACGAAGCGGCCGGCGAGCTGCTGCAGCGTCGACGATGTGTTACACTCACCAAACGGGCCAATCCTTTTTAGGAAGCTCCTTTCGGGAATAGCTGTTGAACAGCTTCCAGAGAGAAGGGGCGAAGATGCGCCTGGTGTCGATGATAGGGACGCCCATAGCGTACAGGTCCATGATCTGCTTTGTGTGTTCATCGACGCCAACTTTCCGCCGAATCTTCCGGGCTACCACACAGAACGGGACGAGGGAGCGCCGGACAACGTAAAAATTTTGAGCCAGCCGCCGGAGAGTGACGTCCATATCCTCGTAGCTCTGGGAGAAGATGTCCACGGAGGTCTTGTAATGCCGATGGTACTTGTAGAAATAAATTGCCTCCTGAGAGAAGGTTTTATAGTTCCGGTTGTTGTATTCGATGCCCGCCTCGTCGATGATGATTTTGGCATCTTCAATCATGAAGTGTCCGATATCCTCTTTGGCGTTGAGCTGGTAGGCTCCGGTAATGGGGACGTTGGAAAAGACATCAATCCGGCGTTTCAGATAGCGGCTGTTCAGGAGCAGGGCCGTCATGCGGTTTGGGTGCTTCCGGCAAAATCGGATGATGAAGTTTTCGTGCAGGGCCCAGCGGGTCAGGTAGGCGGCAAAGGTAGTCTTGCCGGAGCCGGGGACGCCAAAGTAAACGTTGAGAACGTGGGCATGCTTCGGACAGAGGAACGAGAGCAGGAAGAAGGGGAGATAGGCCAGGGCGGCGAGAATAAGCAGAGCCATCTATATTGCACTCCTTTCGGAAATTCAGATAGAAAGATGTCTGGAGGGAGGGGCACGCACTTCGTTGCGTGCGCCCTCCCTCCATGGCCTTACAGGTGCAGCAGCCTGGAAATCAGACCGATACCGACGCCGATGAACGTGATCACGATGCCGACCATGAAGATCGGATTTTCCACGATCACATTCAGGATAATGCCGATCCAGCCTACAGCGGCGGTCATAACCTCCGTGATCAGGGAAAGAACTGTGGCCATCGTCATGCCGGAGGCGGCGCCTCCAGTCTCAGCTAAAAGAGTCATTGAAGTACCTCCTTTCTCAAAAGATCATATCTTTAACTATCTTCGCCAGGGCGGCGAGACAGACAAGACCAAAGATGTAAATCACAGGTTCTGTTCCGAGAAACACGGCTACGGCCTGGAGCATTTCCTGGAAAAAGACAGTCATATTTTCCGTCACTTGAACACGCCTCCCAGGAGCTTCATGAGGCAGTAGAGCAGGACTGTGAAAACGATCACTCCGGCTATCCATTCCATGTCCATTCCGGCAAGGCCAGGGACATACTCGGTGGAGGTGTCCAGGAGCTGGCCGTCGTAGTATGTAGAAACGGTCTGGGTTTTCGGCGTGTACTCTCCGAAAATTGCCGTGAGAGCGGAGCGCATAGTGGGGAGATCATCGAAAAAGAAGGCGTCCAGGACATCCACGGTGCGGGTATAGCTGTGCTCCTCAATGATGATATCCCCGGCAGGGGTTTCCGTCACATCATACGTCGAAGCGTCCAAGCCGCCGCCAGAGCCAGAAGAAGCGCCGGAAGTATCCGGGACCACGGAAGGCGTTTCAATAAGCGTCTGGTCTTCCGCAGGAGCTTCCGGCAGAGCCGGAACAGGGTCCGGGTCCGGCAGCGGGTCCGGTTCGGGGGCGGGGTCAGGAGCCGGAGCGGGTTCGGGTTCCGGCGCAGGAGCCGGAGCAGGGTCCGGGTCAGTCTTCGAAAAAGACGACGTATCCTCCAGGGCGCTTTCTTCCGACGTTTCAATATCTTCCTCATCCTCCGTTTCTTCCGCCAGGACGGGGACGGTCAGGGCCAGGAAGAGCAGATGGGCCAGGAACAGGGATAGGAACTTTTTCAAAATTCATCATGCCTCCGTTCTTTGGAGATTTTGGGGCTTTGGGTACTGCTGGAACGCGGGGACTCTCCGCCGGAGCCGCCGAAGCTGAAAATGAAACGAATCACCCGGATGGACAGGCCGCAGAGGGCCACGGCTATCCAGAACTGGCGGAAGGTGAAGCTGAAGCCGGGAAACTGGTTATCGAACAGATTCCAGATGCCGGAGAGCAGGGCTTGTCCCAGGGCGGCGGTTGATTCAAGCATGAGAACCTCCTTTGTAACACAAAAGCGGAAACCAGGACAGCGGCAGCGGCGTCCGGTTGTGTTACGCTATTTCATGAAGAACTTCAGCAGGGCCACGAATACGAAGATAGAGACGCCGGCGGCGAGGATTGCGGTAATCTCCGGAGGAAGCCAGGTCCAGAGGACTTGGAAGGCCTCGCCTACGGTGCCGAAGAGATCAACAAGCTGTTTCAGGCTCTCAAAGAGATTTGTCACCAGGTCAATCAGGCCGCCGAGCATGACGTCCACGGCGGAACCCAGCAACTCCAGGATGCCTTTGACGGCGGTGCCCAGGAGCTTCCCCAGCTTGTCCCAGAGGGTTTCATCTTCGTCACCGCCCGGGTCCGTGCCGGAGCCGCCGCCGGGCGGGATGGTGCCATCGGTGGATTTGTACTGCTCCTGGCAGCGGGAGCATTCGAAGATGGTATAGCCTTCCTGGACAAGCTGCCCGGTATCATCATATTCGGTCTTAACGCTCTGCTTGACCTGCCAATCGTGGCCCAGGGCCGGGACTGGCTCCGTCTTAACCTCCTGGCACTTAGAGCAGGTAGAGACAGCTTGTCCGGCAATCGTGCAGGTAGGGTCTGTGCGGCTGGTTTCCGACCACTCATGGATGCAAACCTCCGGAGGCTGTTCCGTTCCAGAGCCGTCAACCAGGTAGTACACGTTGTACACCGTGTCGCCCTCTTGGATGGTGACATTTTCGTCTCCGTATGTAACCGTGACGGTGTCGCCGGATTCCAGGGTCACTTTATAACTCCGGTCCGAGTAGTCGTAGCTCCAGTCTACGATGGGGACGATTGTGCCGGTAGAGGGGTTATAGTAGGTGTTATTTGTTTCATTAACGATGGTATTGCCTTCAACTTTGACAATCTGTCCGTTGTCTCCAACAATGCCGTAATTGCCGCCTGTGATGCTGGTTGGACGGGTATTGATGTTGTAAGTAGTCTCAAAATTCACATCGACGGAGGGCGCGGGGGTGAATTTATAAACTCGCGGAAAAAACTGGACATGAGCAGAGAAAAAATTCAAATTATTGATAGACAAAGAATCAGTCCCATAAAAAGCACACCTAACAGAATTCATAATGCTAGAGCCAGCATTAAAATAGGTACGAGAATCCCAACCACTAAAATCGCCAGAAAGCGAACCAGCTTCTCCAGAAACCAGGTTATACTTTACAACACACTGAGGAGAAGAAATCAATTGATAAAAACCATCATATGGAGCCGTCAAACTCTGAGCAGTAAAAAAAGAGCCAGAAACACGAAAATCTTCATATCCCGAAGCAAGAGAATAAAGAACAGCATCAGAAGCACAGGAAAGACGAACTGTCGCACCTTGCGGAGGACGAGCCTCAGTATGACTATTACAGCCATAATAAATAGAACTCATACCATATGAAGAATAACCATGCTCCAAAATCTCTGCTTTTATCAAAAGACTTCCATTTGAGTTATAGCCCGTGGCCGGGAGTTCGGAAACGTAGTCTAAGTATTTTTCGTTGAGTTCATCGCGCCCAACACCGCCACCAAACATACCGCCAGGATTGAAGCCGGGATATTCAGTGTCGGGGGTATTAGGATGCGCAGCTTTCCAATCCTTAAATAACTCATAAGCAAATGACAGCACACCTAGCCCAATAGCGACTTCTTCTCCTGTAAGTGCTGCTGTTGGAACGGATAGCAAAGAAAAAGACATTGCAATACTGCAAAATACTGCTATAATCTTTTTAAGAATCTTCAAGACTTTCACCGCCTAAAAGGAGAGAATAACATGAACTGGATAAGCGAAAGCACAATAATTCACGGCCTAGCACTGCTAGAACAAATAATACTAATCTATATCGGATACAGAATTATAAAACGCCTCATAAAGTTTGGAATCAACTACTTTTTCGAGCAAAAGGCCGGAGAACAAATCGTCATTTATGATGGAGACAACGAATACTATAAGATGAGCCTTACCCGCTCCGAGCTAGACGAAATTTCCATTGCACTTAAAGTCAGAATTGAAGAAACCTCAAAGAAACTGAATGAGGCGCAAACACCGGAAGGGAAGAAAGTCCTTGAGCAAATACTCCAGGACTGCATTACCGCCCAAAAGCAAACTACATACGCCGGACAGCCGGAGGAATACCAATACCGGAAGGAGGACCGCTAGAGGCGGTCCTTCTTTTCATTCTCCGTCAACCTTCTACCACAGTTCGGGCAGAAATTGGGCCAGTAGGAACCAAGCGTGTGCCAGCCTCTGTCCCGGTTCCATTCTTCAAACAGTATCCCAGTAAGCCGACCGTCACCCGAGCGGAACATCAGCCTATATGAATCGGTACATTTACCAATGGTGAAATAGGACAAATCGTTATCATTGGTTAGCTCCGGGTCCACATGGGCATTAAGGCACATTTTGCAAGACATAAGTTAAACCTCCTATCAAGAGCCGCTTAGCGGTCCTTTTCATTTTCCGGCCAGATTTCAAGCCGGGGACAGTTTTCCGGAGAAACAGGTTCCCCAGCCTCGGAGACTACCAAATCCAGAGCGGAGCGGGCCATGGGCCAGTTATCACTTTCAAAGCGGAGCTTCCCGCTTGCGTCGTAGACGAAATAGTACATACTGCCTCCTTTGTAACACGAATTTTCTTCAGCTGCACACGGCAGCAGCGGCCAATTGTGTTACAGTGCCGCCCTTCTGGCGGAGCACAGGGACTGGAAGTCCCAAATTAACGCCTCCTGCTGAAGGGATATCCGCCCGGCAGAGCTGGCGGCGATGCTGTAAATATCCATAATACCCATGGTTTTCATCAGGACATAGAGAGACGGGCCTACCTGGCTTTCAATCCAATTGCGGATACGCTCTACGCTGTGCTGGATGACTTTCCTTGAGACGAGCCGGACCTTGTCCAGCTCATCCACAAAGTTCTGCCACCACTCGCAGACGGTGCACCGGGAAATATTGCTGTCGTCCCGCTCGATAAAGCTGAACTTGTCGTTTATCACCTGTGCCGCCAGCCTGCCGACATTCCCGGAGTTTGTCATACCCTCCACAAAGGCGTCGGCATTAGCGGAGCGCATGACCAGCTCCACCCGTATCCAATGACCGTCCACGCCCTGCTCCAGGGCCTTGTCATAAATGCGGACACGAAAGTCCGAGGAGGGAGCGCCTATGTACACGGTTGCTCCGGCCTCGTCTTTTCCATTCAAGGAAAAGTTGATGGTTCTCCGGAGAAGGCGGCTGTTGATGTTGTTGGTGCGGGTCCTGTCGATGATTTCATCCATGTCCAGAAAGCCCTCCCGGTCATCACACGCAATATCAATGCGGGAGACGTTGGCGGTTTCATCCGCCGCCAGAAGCCGGAACAGCGCGGGAAACGCGACGCTTTCCCTGCCCTGCTTGTCTCTCCCCAGCTTGGACATGGTTTCAAAGGACCGGCACCCATTGCCGGACATGCTCACGCATACGCCCATGTTTTTAAAAAAGTCATTTTGACGGGGATCATAGCAGACGCAGATGTCCGAAAACCGGAGCACTTTGTTATAACCGAGAAGGCTGTAGCCGGTATCCTGAAACAAAGCCGGGTCTAAACCCAGATAATCCCGTATAACTTCGCCAGGGTCGTCCTTCTTCACTGAGAACGTCAGCCAGTCTACGCATACTTCGCACTTCATTAGCAGTCCACCCTTCTATCTGTCATGAGTACCCCCGTGATTACTTCCGGGGGTCCGGGCGGCCCTCCGGGCCTCCCGGTTTCCCTGTAGTCTTTTCAATTCACGGCAACACGGCACGTCTCGAGACATTCCAGGTATTACCAAATTCGACCCTTACCCGTCCAGGGCGGCCTGAATGACCTTCTGTTTGTCATCAAAAAACAGCTTCACCTTGTCGCCAGGCTCCAGACCCTCCCACACGTCCGGGCTGACGCACTTCTTTTTCTCCGCCTTGAAGCCGCTGGCCTCGTATTCATCAGACCGGAAATCACTCACGGGGGAAAATACATACATGTTGTAGTATGGGCGCTTTTCGGTTCCTGTTTTGGTCTCTGCATCGAACAGGCCGGAGGCCCAGCCAAGAAATACATAGCCTCGATAGGCGGGGTCAATCTTCATTTCCTTTTTCACTTCGCTTTTTACTTCGTTACTCATATAGAGTTCCTTTCTGGGGTCCTGCCCCTGAATATAAAAAATCAGCCGGACAGTGGATACTGTCCGACTGTTAAATTAAATTATAGAATCCACCAGTTTTTTTGCGGGGATTTCCTGGCTTTCTTCTTTTGGAAAGTGTTGCGGAATTGGAAGAGTTCATATATAATGGAAACGAAAATGTCCCAGGCGCCGGAATGAAGAACAGAGTCCGGCAGCACGGGCGGAAACGCTCCGCCGGAAAAAGGAGAAACGCTATGCGTGAAAACGGCTTAAAGGTGAAAGAATTTGTTTCCCTCTTTAATTTAGAAGTATTGAACCAGGGCAGCGACTTTGATACCGCTCTGCTGACTGTCCCGGATTTGAACCGGCCTGGTCTCCAATTCCACAGTTTTTATGATTATTTTGATCCCTGCCGTCTCCAGGTAATTGGCAAGGCGGAGGTTACTTATCTGCGGGGATTGAATGCTGCCCAGCGCCGCAAATGTTTCGATGACCTGTTCCTCTATGATATCCCCGCCTTGGTCATTGCCCGAAATCTGGATTGTTTCCCGGAGTGCATTGAGAGCGCTGTTGAGCATCAGAAGACTCTGCTTCGCACTAATGAGGTGACGGTGGCTTTCACCAGCCATACGATTGAGTATCTAAACCGGGTGCTGGCTCCCTGCATTACGCGCCATGGCGTGCTGTTGGATATCTATGGCGAAGGCGTTATGATTACCGGCGACTCCGGCGTTGGCAAAAGCGAGGCGGCCATTGAACTCATTATGCGGGGACACCGGCTGGTGGCCGACGACGCCGTGGAACTCCGCCGGATATCCGGGCAGCTGATGGGCACGGCACCGGAGGTAATCCGTAACTACATTGAACTTCGGGGCATTGGTGTAATTGACGTAAGGCAGCTCTTTGGTGTCCGGGCCATCAAAAATGAAGCCAAACTGGATATGGTGGTAAACTTTGAGCCTTGGGATAGCACAAAATTTTATGACCGCCTTGGAATTGAGGACCACTTCATAGATATCTTGGATATCCAGGTTCCTATCGTCACCATTCCTGTTCGACCGGGGAGAAACTTAGCCAGCATTGTGGAGGTAGCGGCGATGAATAACCGCCATCGGAAGTTTGGCTACAACGCCGCTCAGGAACTGGCCCGGAAAGTGGACGCCCGGGCTGACGGAAAAATGTGAGGAGGAGAAACCGTGTATATAGGCATTGATGTAGGCGGAACCAACTTAAAGGCTGGTCTTGTGGATGAGGCGGGGAACATTTTGGCGGCAGAGCGGATTCCTCTAGATTTCCAAGGACCGGAGGCATTTGCGAAGACATTGGCGGAGCTTTCAAAAAAGGTACTTCGAGAAGGAGTTGAGTGGGTTGGCATGGGCCTGCCCGGAACGGTAGACGGGGGCGATGTTCTCTATACCACCAATATTCCTATGGAAAATGTCCCTCTGGAACGACTTTTCCGCCAGCATCTGGATATGCCGTTGCTGCTGGGAAATGATGCGGACTGCGCCGCTGTAGGAGAGTTTTTTTGCGGCGCGGGAAAAGGAACTCAGGATTTTGCGGTTGTAACGCTGGGCACAGGGGTAGGAACAGGGCTGATTCTGGGCGGAAAACTCCGTGGTGGCATGACCTCCTGTGAAGCTGGGCATACGGTGATCTGCCGGGGAGGGGAGCTCTGCAACTGCGGCCGCCGCGGCTGTTGGGAGCGCTATGCCTCTGCCACCGGCTTAATTCAGCAGACAAAGAGGGCCATGGAGTCACATTCAGAGAGTGCCCTGCATACTTTGGCCGCCGAAAGCGGAGTGGAAGGTCGTACAGCTTTTCAGGCGGCGGCAGCAGGGGACAAAACGGCATTGAGTGTTTGCCGGCAGTATGCGGAATACTTGGCCGAGGGTCTGACAAATTTCATCAACACTTTCCGTTTGGAAGCTGTAGCTATCGGCGGCGGTGTGGCGGGAGCGCCCGAACACCTGCTCCTGGAGCCTGTACGGGAAATTGTCTCAAAAGAGTGCTTTTCCAGCCACGGAGGACGGACCACCCGAATTCTTACGGCAAAGCTGGGGAATGATGCCGGTATTATCGGCGCGGCGATGCTGGGACGCGTGCTTTAGGCCGGCAGTCTTTGCCGCCTTTGGGCTGTATCAAGCGGCAGCGAAGCGTGGCCCTGCATATGCGTCCATATCCATATTCGTACGGGGGAGGCCCTTACATGGACTGGGTAACACAATTTGATAAATGGATAACCGACTATCTGCCGGATGTAAAACTTTTGAAAGAGGAACCTATGTCAAAGCATACCTCCTTCCATGTAGGAGGGCCGGCCAAGCGGATGGCCTTTCCACAAAAAGGGGAGCAGATGGTGCTGCTGCTATCCCTGGCAGAGGACTGCGGGGCGCGCCCTTTGGTAATCGGAAAGGGCACAAATCTCCTGGCTCCGGATAGTGGGCTGGATCGCCTGGTGATTGAGACATCCGGCCTCAGCCGCCTGGAAGGAGGGGAAACGCCCGGCAGTATTCTTGCGGAAACCGGGGTATCACTGACCCGGCTGGCGGACTTTGCCTGCAAACAGGAGCTGACTGGTTTGGAATTTGCCCATGGCATTCCCGGTACGGTAGGCGGCGGTATATGCATGAATGCCGGAGCTTATGGCGGCGAGATGAAACAGGTGGTATCCGGCGTGTCAGTTTTGTTTCCGGAAGAGGGGATAAAGTTCCTGACGGGAAAGGAACTGGCTTTTGGATATCGCCGCAGTCTTTTCACAGAGCGGCCGTCGGCGGTGGTGCTGTACGCAGTATTTCAGCTTGCTCCCGGGAACCCGGAAGCCATTCGGGAGACTATGAGGGACATGATGGCCCGTCGGAAGTTAAGCCAGCCCCTGGATTTGCCCAGTGCGGGAAGCACCTTTAAACGTCCGGAGGGGCAGTTTGCCGGGACCCTGATAGACCAGTGCGGCTTAAAGGGCAGGATGGTGGGGGGAGCCCAGGTCAGCGAAAAGCACGCGGGCTTTATTGTCAATCGGGGCGGAGCCACCTGCGCCGATATCAAGGAATTGATCCGGCAGGTCCAAGAGGCCGTCTTAAAACAGACCGGCATTTATCTGGAGCCGGAGGTCAAATTTGTGGATTAGGGGGAGCCGACCCATGGAAATTTTAATAATCTCCGGCATGTCCGGCGGCGGTAAGAGCAAGGCGGCATCTTTCCTGGAAGACAGCGGTTTTTACATTGTAGACAACATGCCAGCTGCTATGATACTGAAATTTGCGGAGTTCTGCGCCAGTGGAGGCGGACGTTATGCTCGGGTCGCTTTGGTGTATGATGTGCGGACAGCAGAGTCCTTCACGGAGCTTTTTGATGTTTTAGACAAGCTGAAGGGAATGGAGGACGCCTGCCGGATGCTTTTTTTGGAGGCGTCTCCGGCAGCTATTATTAAGCGCTATAAGGAGACTCGCCGGCGCCATCCGTTGGAAAAAGAGACGGATTCTCTAGAAAAAGCAGTTGAGAAGGAACGAACCCTGATGGAGCCGGTAAAGGAACGGGCTGATTTTGTGATTGACACTACCGGACTTTCCACCGCCCGTCTGCGCAAGGAACTTCTGCGCCTTTTTAGCGGGGAGGGAGAACAGGGGGGCATGACGGTGAGCGTGATGTCGTTCGGTTTTAAGCACGGACTGCCTCTGGACGCTGACTTGGTACTGGATGTTCGTTTTATGCCAAATCCCTTTTACATCGAAGAGCTGCGTCATCAGACTGGCCTTGACAAGTCTGTGGCAGATTATGTATTCAGCTTTCAGCAGACCCATGATTTTCTGCTCAGGCAGGAAGAACTGCTGGCATTTACTCTGCCGCTTTATGCGGAGGAAGGGAAGACCGGCCTGGTCATCGCTGTGGGCTGCACCGGAGGGCACCATCGTTCCGTGGCCATCGCGCATGCGCTGACAGAATTCATCCGGGAACAAGGGTATCAGACAGCGGAACACCACCGGGACATCAATCGGGATATTTGAGGCCTTTAGAAAGGAACCTTATGGAATATCAACATTACCGCGCCGCCCGAAAGTATGGGCCGCGAATTGCCGTAATTGGCGGCGGACATGGCCTTTCCAATATGCTTCGAGGGCTGAAAGGGTATACGGAAAACCTCTCTGCTATTGTCACTGTGGCGGATGACGGGGGCGGGTCCGGCGCACTGCGGCAGGATTTGGGAATGCCTCCTCCGGGGGATATCCGCAATTGTCTGGCGGCTTTAGCAAATACCGAGCCACTGATGAATCAATTAATGGATTACCGCTTTCAGGAGGGGTCCCTCGCAGGACAGAGCTTTGGCAATCTCTTTTTAGCGGCATTGAACGGCATCTGCCCCAGCTTTGACGCGGCGGTTCGCAGCATGAGCGGAGTGCTGGCCATCACAGGTCAGGTTCTTCCTGTGACCACGGCGGATGTGCAGCTGGAGGCAGAATTTGAAAATGGTGCCTCCGTCATTGGAGAATCAAAAATTTCTTATTGTAAAAAGAAAGAGAACTGCCGCATCACCAAAGTAAGACTGCTGCCGGGACATCCCAAGGCATTGCCGGAAGCCCTGGAAGCCATTGCCGAAGCGGATATGATTGTCCTGGGGCCCGGTAGTTTGTATACCAGTATTATTCCGAATCTGTTGGTTGACGGAATTGTTGAAGCGATTGAAATGTCTTCCGCTTTGAAAATATACGTCTGTAATGTTATGACGCAGGAGGGAGAGACCGAGGGATATACTGCTTCTGACCATATTTCAGCGCTCTTTCAGCATTCGGCAGATAGGCTGTTCCAACTTTGCCTGGTAAATTCCTCGCCTATCCCCAGTCATGTAGCAGCCCGCTATGCCGAGGAGGGAGCGGAAATGCTGAAATATGATGCAGCCCGCTGCGCGGCTTTGGGTGTGGAGCTTGTCAGCCGTCCAATTGCCATGGTTCAGGACGGCTATGTCCGTCATCATCCCGATCGTCTGGCGCAGGAGTTGATTCTGCTTCATGCGGAGCGGAATGTCCGCATTGCAGGGGGCCGTTACCGCACGGAATGATCCGCAGCCTGTATTTGGCGCACTTCTATAGATTTGAGAGGGGAATTTTTCGGTGTCCTTTTCCTTTGATACAAAAAACGAATTGTGCAGGCTGCCGGTCCAGCGGCGCTGTTGTGCACAGGCGGAGGCCTATGGCATTCTGCTTTATTGCCACACCTTCAATTCCTCGGATGTGCGCATTATTACAGAGAACCCCAATTTTGCCTCCCGCCTGCCGCGGCTGTTCCAGCGCGCGTTTGACATACGGTTTGACCGCCAGCCGGATATCTTCAGCAGGGCGGAAGCGTCAGGGAAGATGGTTTTCCAAATTATACGTCAGGAAAAGCTGAATCACATCATTAATCTTCTGGGCTATGCTCCGCGGCAGAACCTGGCCCTGCACATTAATTTTGCTATGGTAGAAGAAGAATGCTGCCGGGCTGCCTTTTTCCGCGGCTGTTTTTTTGCAGGCGGGAGTATTACGAACCCTGTCAAGCGTTATCATCTGGAGCTGACCAGCTCCCATCTTCAAGCCAGCCGGGAGCTGGAGGTTCTGCTCCGGGAGAGCGGCTATCCGCCGAAAAGCATTACCCGAAACAGCAGCTATGTCACTTATTTTAAACAGAGCGATCAGATTGAAGATTTTTTAACTCTGATCGGTGCTCCAGTGGCTGCGATGCAGATTATGTCTACCAAGCTGGAGAAGGGCTTGAGGAACAGTGTGAACCGCCGTCTCAACTGCGACAGCGCCAATTTGGATAAAGCTGTGGAGGCTGCTCAGAGTCAGGGAGAAGCCATTCGGAAGCTGCAGGGGGCGGGGCGTCTTATGAAACTGCCGGATAAGTTGCAGCAGACAGCAGCTCTGCGGCTGGAATATCCGGAGCTGAGCCTGGCCGAACTAGCGGAGATGTTCGATCCTCCGGTGACGAAATCCTGCCTGAATCACCGCCTGCGGAAGCTGGTGAATCTGGCGGAAGAATTATGAGTTGTCAGCAAATTTTGGCGCAGATGTTGAAGGGGAAGGGAATAATACAGCGGAAAAGTGGGAGGAAAACTGTCTATGACGAAGAGAAAAGACTGGGACAAGCTGTTTCCCATGGATCAGCCGCCCACTATAGAACAAATTGATCGTTACGCTGCCAGTCCGCTTTGGCTGGAACTCCGGCAGTATTTAAAGGATGCCTATGGTGCGGAGCCTCAGCCAGCCTATAGCCGCTGCGGCTTGGAGCCGGGCTGGAATTTAAAATTTAAAAAAGGGAGCAGAGCCCTGACCACCGTTTATTTCCGTCCCGGCTATGTAACAGCTATGATATCCATTGCGCCAAAGGATGAGCCGGAGGCAGAGAAGGTGCTTCTGACTTTTACAGAATATACTCAAGCCCTGTATAAAAGCACAGCTTCTTGCAAAATGGGGCGCTGGCTGATGGTCGATTTGACTTCCCCTGAAATTTTGGAAGATGTTAAAGCTCTGTTAGCTATTCGTGTGAAGCCGATTATGAGATAAAAAGAGAAAGGAGAGCCGCCATGTCCTTTGTTCACCTGCATGTCCATACGGAATACAGCCTTTTGGATGGTGCCTGCCGCATTCGGCATCTGCCGAAGATTGTGAAGGAGATGGGCCAAACCGCTTGTGCCATCACTGATCATGGGGTTATGTACGGTGCGGTGGATTTCTATCGTGCCTGCAAGGCAGAGGGAATCAAGCCCATTATCGGCTGTGAGGTCTATGTAACTCCGGAGAGCCGTACCAGGTTTGATAAGGTTCATGAGTTTGATTCAGAGAGCCGGCACTTGGTTCTCCTTTGTGAAAATGAAGAGGGTTACAGAAACCTCTCCTACATGGTTTCTATGGGATGGACAGAGGGATTTTATATCAGGCCCCGGATTGACATAGGACTTTTGAGGGAACACAGCAAAGGCTTGATTGCCCTCTCCGCCTGCCTGGCGGGAGAGATTCCGAGGCGGCTTCGAAATGGGGAATATGAAAACGCCAAGAATTATGCGCTTGAGCTGTCTGATATTTTTGGGCCGGATCACTTTTACTTGGAGCTGCAGGACCATGGCATTCGGGACCAGGCGGCGGTGAATCGCGGAATCCTTCGCATTCATCAAGAAACCGGCCTGCCAATGGTCTGCACCAACGATGCTCACTATCTCCGCAAAGAGGATGCGGAGGCACACGATATACTTCTTTGCATCCAGACAGGAAAGACGCTGGATGACGAAAACAGGATGCGGTATGAGCCCCGGAATTTTTATCTCCGCAGTGAAGAGGAGATGACGGAGCTTTTTAAGGATTTTGAAGGGGCCTTGGAAAACACGGCAAAAATTGCCGGAATGTGTAATATGGATTTCACATTCGGCAAGTATCATTTGCCAGAGTTTCAGCTCCCGCCCGGATACGACAGCTTCTCTTATCTGAAAAAGCTCTGCGATGAGGGGTATCGCACTCGTTACGGAGAAGATGAAACGTACCGGCAGCAGCTGGAATATGAGCAGGACATGATTGAGAAAATGGGCTTTACGGACTATTTCCTTATTGTTTCCGATTTTGTCAACTATGCTCGAAGTGTGGGAATCCCTGTGGGACCTGGCCGGGGAAGTGCGGCCGGCTCCATGGTCAGTTACTGCCTCCGCATCACAGACATTGATCCGGTGAAATATGGCCTTTATTTTGAGCGCTTTTTGAATCCGGAACGGGTAAGTATGCCAGATATTGATATGGACTTTGGCGATACCCGCCGGGGTGAGGTCATCGAATATGTCCGCCGGAAATACGGGGAGGACCATGTGGCCCAGATTGTAACATTTGGCACCATGGCAGCCCGGGGCGTTGTACGTGACGTGGGGCGGGTGATGAATCTATCTTATGCAGAGGTGGACCAAATCGCAAAGCAGATTCCCAATTCACCCGGCATTCATATTACACTGTCCGACGCTTTGCGGCTGACCAAGTCCCTCAGCGATCTTTATAACAGCGATGAGACAGTGAAACACCTCATTGACACCGCGCAGATGCTGGAAGGAATGCCTCGAAATGCCTCTACGCACGCCGCCGGTGTAGTCATTACCAGACGTCCTGTCTATGAATATGTGCCCTTGGCAAAAAATGATGATATTATCGTCTGCCAATATGGAATGGTCACACTGGAAGAGCTGGGGCTTTTAAAAATGGACTTTCTGGCCTTGCGGAACCTGACAGTACTGGAAGACGCGATACAGCTTCTCAAAGAGAGGCAGCCGGATTTCTCTCTTGCGGATATTCCGGAAAACGACCAGGAGACCTATGAAATGCTGTCTGCCGGAAAGACATCCGGGGTGTTCCAGATGGAGTCGACCGGCATGACAGGGGTCTGTGTGGGTCTGAAGCCTCAGAATATAGAGGATATTACCGCCATTATTGCGCTTTACCGCCCCGGCCCCATGGACTCTATTCCCCGGTTTATTGCCTGCAAGCAGGACCCAAAGCTTATTAAGTACCGCCATCCTGCACTGGAGCCGATTTTATCCGTTACATACGGGTGCATTGTCTATCAGGAGCAGGTCATCAAGATTTTTCAGGAACTGGCAGGATATTCTCTGGGACAGGCGGACATGGTTCGCCGGGCTATGAGCAAAAAGAAGGCCAAGGATATTGAGAAGGAACGGGATGCGTTTCTTCATGGGGACAGTGCCCGGAAGATTGCCGGATGTGTGGCAAACGGCATTTCTAAAGCCACAGCGGAGGCTATTTATCAGGAAATTTATGATTTTGCAAATTATGCATTCAATAAGGCGCATGCTGTGGCCTATGCGGTAGTAGCCTACCAGACAGCATATTTCAAATGCCATTATACGCGGGAGTATATGGCCGCTCTGCTGACAAGTGTGCTGGACAACTCCGATAAGGTGGCGGGCTACATCAACGAATGCAGAGACTGCGGCATAACCCTTCTGCCACCGGATATCAACCGTTCTTTGGACCGTTTTACGGTGGAAGAGGGGGGAATCCGTTTCGGTCTGGTGGCAATTAAGAACATCGGGCGCGGATTTATCCAAGCTGTTATGAGGGAGCGGGAGGACAGCGGACTTTTTGCTTCCCTCCATGATTTTTGCCGCAGGATGGCAGGCAGCGATATGAATAAGCGAGCTCTGGAAAATTTGATTCGGTCCGGGGCCTTTGACTCCACAGGGGCCCGCCGCTCTCAGCTGATCCGGGTTTATGAAAAGGTGCTGGACGCCGCCGCCGCCCGGCAGAAGCAGAATTTAGAAGGGCAGATAGATTTTTTCAATATGTCTGCTTTCACGGGCGGTTCTTCTGTCAAAGAGGAAGTTCACTTGCCGGATGTCCCGGAGTTTACCGCTCAGGAACGGATGATGATGGAGAAAGAGACGACTGGCCTCTATCTCTCCGGTCATCCAATGGATGCCTACCGTGATATTGTGCGCCGGCTGCAAATTCCCAACATTGGTGCGGTAAAGGAAGATTTTGCTCAGGAAAACGGCCCAACCCACTTTGCAGATGGGCAATATATAACGTTAGCCGGGGTAGTTACCTCCAGTAAAACCAAAACCACGAAAAACAACAGCCTAATGGCTTATGTCATAGTAGAAGATGAGACCGGTTCCATTGAGATGCTGTGCTTCAGCAAGACACTGGACATCTGCGGGCCTTATCTCCGGGAAAATCAGGCTGTAGTGGTGAAGGGAAAGCTGTCTGTCCGTGATGAAAAGGCGCCTCAGCTCATGTGCGACTCCGCTTATCCTTTGGAGACGGCAGAGGGAGGGGCGTCCTATCAGCCGCCTGCGGCAAAAGGGGATAAGCTGATACAGGGAGAAGTTTTGTATTTGAAGTTTCCGTCGCTGGATCACCCGTCTCTCCGTCATATGAAACTGGTGTTTTCCATGTTTCCAGGAACGACGCAGGTAAAGATGGTTATGGCAGACACCCGGAAAGTCTTTGCGACACAGGCTCTTCTTCATAAGGCTCTAGTGGAGGAGGCAAAAGAGACGCTGGGAGAGGAAAATGTCGTGGTGAAATAAGTGATTGAATAAAAAGGGGCGGGTACGGAGGTATTTCCGTACCCGCATTTTATTAGCTTTCCGACAGCAGCAAATGAATAATTTGATTGTACAGCTTCTCTGGAGACTCCTTGAATCTCCGGGATACTGACTTAGCCTGCGCCTGGTCGACTACCATCAGCTTAAGGTCCATAACGCTGCCTTTATCGTCGTTCAACATCAATTTCACCGTGTAAGTGCCGTTGGGCCGCTGCTCTGTTATGGCCTTTACCTGCCGTTGGCGGCGAAGTCTGCGGTTCCACTCTTCCAAATTCCGATCACAGCGCAGTCGAACGGAATAGGGAAGACTGGACTCGCAGATAACGCTGTTCCGCCGTCCTTTTTCGGTAATGAAATAGAGACCGTCATCCGACAATGTCAGGTGTTCCGTACGAACTAAATCGGTCAGGCAATCAGAGAAATCAAAATAGTCGATGGCGTCATCGCAGAGTGTCAAATCTAAGATGGTATCAAAAGGCACAGGCTCGATGACTCGTGCGGCAATGTATAGAATAAGAAATTTGATTTCCAGCTCGTCCTGAATAAAACCTGGGCCTGTCATAGCGGCGCCTCCTGAAATGAATTTTTATTATTATACTCCAGACAAGAGGGAATTGTATAGAGGAAAAATCGAATTTTGGTGTATTTTGCCTTGACGGCCTCTCCCGGCATTGGTATCATAGGGACAGTGCAAAGTGAAAGGCGGCGGCAGGATGAAAATAAAAACACGTATATGGTTGCTGGCAACGGTGCTGATGCTGGTATTGGCTGGCTGCGGTGGAAAAGATGACATATTTCCGGAAATAGAATCGGAAGAGAACACGAATGAAATTTCGGTTCCTGAGCCGGAACCGGAGCCTCAGCCTTATGTTCCGGAAGGGACCAATCCGTTGACCGGACTTCCCATAGAACCGGAGTATGAGGGAAACCGTCCTGTGGCAGTGATGCTGAATAATCTGAAAGCTGCTCAGCCTCAATTGGGCATCTCTCAGGCGGATATTATATATGAGGTTTCGGTGGAAGGAGGGATTACCCGGATGCTGGCACTTTACCAGACGTTGGAGGAAATAGAAACGCTGGGCAGCATCCGCTCCGCCCGTCCGTATTTTGTGGAGCTGGCGCTGGGACATGACGCGGTTTATGTCCATGCCGGTGGAAGCCAAGAGGCATACTCTAACTTGTATAGTTGGAAAGTGGATCACATGGACGGCGTGCGCGGCACCGATGATGCAGAAATATTTTGGCGGGACTCGGACCGGCGAAAGAACAACGGATATGAGCATAGCCTGGTTACTTCAGGGCAGAATATTCTGGACTATCTGGAAAAGGGAAAATTTTCGACAAAGCATGACGGCAGTTGGAATTATCTCCAAGCATTTAAAGAGGATGGAACTCCGGCGGAAGGCGAAGCGGCGGAGCATGTAGATGTTCGCTTTTCAAATTATAAGACGGCCACTTTTGACTATGACGCCACCAGCGGCAAATACTTTATCGGGCAGTATGGCAAGGACCATATTGATGGAAGTACCGGGATGCAGGTCAGTGCCACGAACGTGCTGGTTCTGAAGACATCTGTTATCGTTTTAGATGATGTGGGCCGCCTTCGGGTCCAGACTACCGGAGAAGGAGAGGGGCTCTTCTTCTGCGGTGGAAAGGCGGTTCCGATTCGGTGGAACCGGAAGGACAGAAACAGCTCCTTTGCATATACACTGGAGGATGGAAGTTCTTTAGCCCTTGGGCAAGGGAACAGCTATGTTTGCATAATCAGCCCTAAAATCAGCACGGTAAAATATGAATAAATTTGTGGAAATATCTTTACTGCTTTTGCAGAAAAAATTTTGATATGCGTAGCATTGTAAGACCTGGACGCCTGGAGAGGGCCGCCCTTAGGGCCACACATTCGAAGCGTTGGCAAAAAGGTGGGAAAGCGGAAAACTACGTCTGCACTTCCTGCTGTAATTCACCGGAAATAAGCAGGCAACGCCGGATATGAAAAAAGTATATCAAGAAATCAAAAAAAGCCAATGGCAGTCC
The DNA here is from genome assembly GCA_910576845.1 of uncultured Oscillibacter sp. Classification (GTDB taxonomy): domain Bacteria; phylum Bacillota; class Clostridia; order Oscillospirales; family Oscillospiraceae; genus Oscillibacter. The sequence goes on along the minus strand of CAJTJA010000020.1, from coordinate 16,749 downwards.
AGACGCAGCATAGGCAGCTATTGATGTGTAACTGGACCATCCCGGAGCAGAAACCGCTTCCAAATCTGACGGCCTGTGATAAAACCCGGGCCAAGCACCTTGTCTCCCTGTTTCGCATATACTGATAGGGAAGAGGAGGGAAGTGGTATGCCGCAGCTATATCCATATGATCGGAAAGCTGCCGTCCTATACGCCCATCAATGGGCCTATGGGCGGAATCCACGCTTTTACGATTATGAACATCTGGGAGGAGACTGCACAAACTTTGCGTCACAGTGTATCTATGCAGGCAGCGGCGTCATGAACTTTACGCCAACTTACGGCTGGTATTATATCGACGCCAACCGAAAGGCCCCGGCCTGGACAGGCGTCCCATACCTGTATAATTTTCTTACCCGGGATAATCTCTCCGTAGGGCCGGCGGCAGAACGCTGCGAACTGGAGGACTTACTTCCAGGGGATCTGATCCAGTTGTCCTTTAAAGGGGGGGAGTATCAGCATTCACCCATTGTGGTATCGGTAGGTTATCCCGCAACGCCGGAAAATGTCCTGATTGCCGCACATAGTTACGATGCAGATTACCGGCCATTGTCTACCTATGAATACCGGGAAATTCGTTTTCTGCATATCACTGGCGTAATGCGCCCATAAAAATTTTACACAGAAACCCAATTATGAAAAGTAACAATGCGATTATGGGGAACAGTAGAAGACCGCCTCAAATAAGGCGGCCTTCTGTTGCTATTTTTGCTTTTCTTTTTTATTTTTAATGTGTGACAAGGGATTTGCCTTTGCAGCAACCCGGAGGGAATCATTATCGATATGGGTGTAAATCTGTGTGGTATTCAGGTGATCATGACCCAAAACCTCTTGGACGGCCCGGACGTCCACTCCATTTTGCAGCATCAGCGTGGCGGCGGTGTGGCGCAGTTTATGGGAAGAGTATTCACTTTCGTCCAGTCCAGCGGCAGAGAGCCGCTTTTTTACCATGGCGTGGACCGTGGAACGGCTGATCCGCTCGTTGCGGGAGGATAAAAACAGCGCATTGGCGTCTCGTCCTGCAATGGGGCGGCGAACTGCCAAGTAGCGGCTTAACGCATCCTGGCAGGCATCATTTAAATAGAGGATACGGACTTTGTTACCTTTGCCCAAGACGCGTATGGATTCGTCCTGAATATCCCGAAGATTTAAGCCAACTAACTCTGATATCCGCAAGCCACAATTGAGAAACAATGTCAAGATACAGTAATCCCGCTCCTGATTTTTACCTTCTACAGATTCCAGCAATTCCACGCTCTGGTCAAGAGTCAAGTACTTAGGAAGTGATTTCTTTAGCTTTGGGGGATCAATATCTTTGACAGGATTTTCACGAATTAGATGAGCTTTATTCGTCAGATAGTTGTAAAAAGATCGGATCGTCGCCAATTTCCGGGCCCGGGACGCGGCATTAAGACCGTAGTTGGAAGTCTGGCTGTTCTGATGCTGAACCCGGTCCCGGCTTAAATATGTCATGTAGGCGTAAATGTCCGTTAATGTCACACTGGAAACAAAATCCAAATCCACGTCGGAAATATCGATTTCATCCAGCATCAAGCCAGACAGGCTTGGATTTCGTATTTGCTTGAGATAACGGAAAAAATTCCGGAGGTCCAGAAAATACTCGTCCACTGTTTGCTTAGAATGAGCCTTGATAGTCTCATGATATGCAAGAAAATTTTGCAGAATCAGTGGGGCTTCCGTGCGATAATCAACCATAGTCTTTGTGTTCAAAGGAACCACATGTTAAATAGAAAAGGCGCTGAAATGGCTGTCTGGCTGAAAAACAGCTTTTTCGCCCTCCCAAATTGAACAAAATTTTTATTTTGTTCAATTGCCCCTCTCCCTTTGAACCTGCCTCCTTCTTCATGGATTGATCTTCAGCTCTAATTCTGATTAAACGGACATTCAGCCCAAATCGGAATACTCATAATAAAATCCGTCATTTGGGTCAAACTATCCTCATCATTAATAGAACAGGTGATTTTTTGATTCCGTGTACCAGTGATTGTATCTATCAATCTGACGGCCTCTGCACATTAGAAAGTGCCGCCGCCGCTGGAGTGCCCGCATTAGGTGGTGCCTGTGTTCATTTTATCCCTTCAAAACGGCTCGAATCGCCTCACCGATATTCTGAACGGGCAACAGCTGCAAATCAGAGCAATTCCCAAGCTCCCGATGAGCCGGCACCACACAGCGTTTGAATCCCAGACGCCGCACTTCGGATATTCGTTGAGAGAGTTGGCTGACAGCTCGCAGTTCTCCGGTAAGTCCTACTTCCCCGATGGCTGCCAAGTCACCGGGGACGGGCTTGTCCAAATAGCTGGAGGCTAACGCTACTACGGCGGCCAGGTCTGCGGCAGGCTCGTCCAGCTGAAGACCGCCTATGATATTTAAATACGCATCACAAGAGGATAATTTTAGTCCCCCCCGCTTTTCCAGCACCGCCAGCAGCATGGAGGCCCGGTTATAGTCAAAACCGTTGCTGGTACGGCGTGGGTTTCCACCTGCGCATGTCACTACCAATGCCTGTATTTCCGCCAGTACCGGACGTGCTCCTTCCATTACACAAGTGACACAAGTGCCGGGAGCTTCCTCCGGCCGGCCGGACAACAGCATTTGGGAGGGATTCTCTACTTCTGTCAGGCCGCCGTCTCCCATTTCAAATACGCCGATTTCATTCGTGGCCCCAAAACGATTTTTTGCAGCCCGAAGAATCCGGCAGAAAGTGTGCCTCTCCCCTTCAAAATACAGCACACAGTCCACCATATGCTCTAGGACTTTCGGACCGGCAATGGAACCTTCTTTATTTACATGACCAATGACAAACACCGTGATATTCTGGCTTTTAGCCAATTGCATCAAGGCCATAGTGCAATCTTTTACTTGACTAACGCTTCCCGCTGGAGAATCCAAAGCGTCATTATACAGAGTTTGAATGGAGTCTACAATCAATATGTCCGGTTTCTCTTGGTTAACCGCGTCCAGCATCTCTTCCAGGCTGGTTTCCGACAGGACTAAAAGATTTTCGCCCTCTACATACAGACGCTGGGCCCGGAGCTTTAATTGGTGCTGAGACTCCTCGCCGGATACATACAATACTTTGGCGAACTCACAAAGCCTGCCGCAGATTTGAAGCATCAGCGTAGACTTTCCAATACCGGGAGCTCCTCCTATCAGCACTAAGGAGCCTTTGACGGCTCCACCGCCGAGGACCCGGTCCAATTCTTTCATTCCTGTGGAGAAACGAATTTCCACGCTGTCTCGCAGCTCCGTTATTGGCTGAGCTTTTGAAGAAGTCAGTATCTTGACAGAGGTTCTCCCCCCTTTTCCCCTTATGGCAGATTCCGGGCGTTCTACCACGGTATTCCATGCGCCGCAAGCAGGACAACGCCCTGCCCACTTTGGTGTTTCGTTGCCGCATTCTGTGCAATAAAAGAGAGTTTTTGACTGTTTCATTTTGTTTCTCCATGCTTACGAATATTCTACTGCTTCAGCATTTAAATAACCTGCTGATATGGCAACTGCCAGCCGCAGCTGATAAGCTGGGTCCTGCAAACGCTCGGTTTCAACTGCGTTGGAAAGAAAGCCGCACTCGACCAAAATTCCCGGCGAGTTTATGCTTTTCATCAAATATATGCTGTTCGGAATTTGCCTGGGATGCTTTTCATTTCCGGCATTGATTCCGCTGTTGAGTGCATCTTGAATACTCTCTGCTAAGACATCAGCGCCTTCTATTTGATTCCAGAACACTTGCGCCCCATGAGTTATAGGTGATGAGGGCAGACTGTTTTGATGGATGCTTAGCAAAATAGAGTTTTCCGTCTCCCTCACCAGTCGGACCCGGTTTTTCAAATCCGAAGTTTTGCGTTGGCGCATAGTATCCAAGCCCTCATCACAAATGGTTACATCTTCGCTCCTGGTAAGCACTGTCCGCTGACCGGCAAAGCACAGCAGGTCATGGACTTTCAGGGATACTTCCAGATTGAGACGGCTCTCTGCTATACCGCTGGGAGACACTGCCCCCCCATCCTCTCCGCCGTGTCCAGGATCAATTACAACGGTAACAGGAACATCTTCTCTGGCGGAAAAGACCGGAACGGCATTTCCATTCCACAGCACAGCCGCCATACCAATGAAAAAACAACAAAATAGTCCGAAAAGCATCAAATTGCGCTTATACAGCAGGACAATCATGGCCAACGCCTCCTCATAACACTTTATGTTCTGAGGATATGCCAGGCGGCTTATCCAATATACGGCTTTAATTTTAAGTATATTTCCTGATCTCTTTATAGATTATAGCAAGTTCATTTGCAGAAATCAAGTTGTACACGAACAATTGTCCCACTTCCCTGCTGCACTGGTGGCCCTTCCAGCCTTTCTGGCATATGATGGACTGAGCGCGGGATTCCTCGCGCCACCCTTACCTAAGGAGGCCTTTAATTAATATGGAAAGACCTGATCAGACGACCGGCGGTACCTGTGGTGTGGGAGCTGGAACGCTTCCAGGCAGGTGCGCTCCGCTGGCATTTCCTTATATTCCCATGCAGGAGCAGAATCCCCCCCGTTTCAGCCGGACGGAGGCCCTGCAGACCGGCACATTATTCCCTGGCTTGGACATTCCCTTCAAGGCCGCTATTCAAGCAAAAACCAAACTTGCAAATACAGCGATGGTGGAGCTGATGGCCTTGGATTTTGCCATTAAAGAGCTGAATTTGTATCTGGACACTCATGCCAATGACCAAGAGGTATTGCAGCTTTACTGGTCTTATTTAAAACTGGCTAAGGAAGGCCGGGAAAAATATGAAAAGATGTACGGCCCTCTGACGTCCACCGATCTAACCCCGGAAGAGGGATACGTTTGGCTGAAGGATCCCTGGCCCTGGGATATAGGAGGGAACGACTGATGTTTGTATATGAGAAGAAACTTCAATATCCTGTAAAAATCAAGACCCCCAATCCCAGGCTGGCGTCGGTGATTATTTCCCAGTATGGAGGTCCCGACGGTGAATTGGGAGCTTCTCTCCGCTATCTGAGCCAAAGGTACTCTATGCCCTATGCAGAATTAAAAGCGTTGCTGACGGATATTGGCACCGGGGGGTCATTCTGAGACTTGCGCAGATTTTCCAGCACAAAAGTCCATTTTTGCGGCAAAAGATTTAGAAAAATCTCAATTTTTCGGTCTTTGTGTACTACCATGTGGTCCAGAACATTTTTGTAAAGCACCTCGCTGTCTGCCCTACAATTTACAATGTCAGCCACCTGACGGCCCACATCCTTCTCCAGCTGATCCTCCTCGTAAGTGATACTCTCCCGCTCTCGTACCCCCTCCAGCCTCCGTTGAAGATCTTCCAGCTCCCCATCATACCGCTGGTTAACCAGATGCATCTCCTCTTTTGTGATCTGCTTGGAGAAGAACGCGTCCAGCACATCCGCTTTCTTCTGTTTCAGCTGGCTGATTTCATATTCCAACGCCTCAACCCTGTCAGTGCTTCCTTCCTCACACATCTGAATTGCCTCTAAGGCCAGAGCAGTGACATTTTGGATGATCCTGTCCCGGTCCATTCGCAGGGTGGTCAGAGACTGCTGGAGGATATCCAACGCCAATTCATCCCGCAGGAGTTTACCTACATCGCAGCCTACCTCATTGCCCCGAACATCGATCCGTTTCTGCCCCTCTGACGTGGCAGTGTAGCAGCTCCAACGCTTGTAAAGCGAGCCATCCTTACGGGTTTTCTTCCGGGAAACAAAGCTGGCCCCGCACTCTCCGCACTTGATCTTACCGCTGAACACATAGCGGTTGGAGTGTCCCGCCCCCAATTCCCCATTGCGGTTCCGCTTTTTCAGCTCCCGTTGAACGGTGTCCCACAGCTCCCGGTCAATGATAGGTTCGTGGTGGTCCCGAATGATGACGAACTCCTCCTCCCCGTGGTTGTATTTCTTGGCGTGGCTCAGGTAATCCGGCGTGATGGTCTTCTTCTGCACCAGATCCCCCACATATTTCTCGTTTTTCAGAATTTTGACGATGTGGGTGTTGGACCATTTCACATTGCCGCTATGGGTCCGATACCCCGCCTCCCGAAGCTCCCGAGCAATGACAGTAGTCCCCTTTTTCTCCACGCCATATTTGTAGAAGATCAGCCTGACGATCTCCGCGCCCTCTGGGTTTACTGTCAGGCAGCCATCCTTTACATCATAGCCCAAGAGCGATCTTCCAAACACTACCCCCTGCTCCATCCGCCGGGTCTGTCCCCACTTCACCCGGGTCGACGTTTTTCTGCTCTCCTCCTGGGCAATCGATCCCATGATGGACAGCCGAAGCTCGGCGTCCGGCTCCAGAGTACTGATCCCGTCGTTCATAAACAGAACACCTACCCCCAATGCTTTCAGCTCTCGGGTGTAGGTGATGGTGTCCAATATATTTCGAGAAAAACGGCTGACCTCCTTGGTAAGGATCAAGTGAAATTTCCCCAAATGGGCGTCGGCAATCATTCGATTGAAGGCGGCTCGTTTCTTCGTCGACGTTCCGGTGATTCCTTCGTCGGCATAAACCTGGTACAGTTCCCAGTCCGGCTGGCGGTCGATGTACTCCTTAAAATATCGCTGTTGGCTCTCAAATGAATTGGCCTGGTCATCCCGGTCTGTAGACACACGGCAATAAGATGCTACTTTTATCATGGTATCGTTCACCCTTTCGTTTTATTTTGACTGGTACGGCACACTCAATATACCGTACCAGTCGTCAAAAGTCTATTACTTTTTAGAATTGTTCCAACTGTTTTTCAGCTTTTCTTCCACATATCGATACTGCATTTCATTTAATACACCTTTGTCCTTCAGCGTCAGCAGAACGGCTCTTTGATACTCAAACAAGAACTGGCTGTCGGTTTCCTTTGTGATCTCCCGGTCATTCTCGATATCAAGCAACCGCGCCTGTTCTGCCATCCTGCCGCCTCCCTTTGTTCCAAGGGTATGCATAGGACAGGCCTGCTTTGATTAATTTTGCCCCTTTCTTATTTTATTTTCATGTGGCTGTTGCTCTGGCCATTATAAAATTTCATTTTGTACCTCCTGAATTTTCACATGGACTGTTCCCACTGTTGGCTGCCGCTGAACTTCTGCCCCATGGCCATCTTCTTGATGGCCTCCCGGCGGCGCTGCTTGCTATCTGTCCAAGTCGGCGGTGTAGGGATCGGCGGCAGATCATCACTGCGCTCCACTGCCCTGCCCAGCTGAATGAGTCCGCTTGTCAACTCACCTATCCAACCCTCGTCCGGTTCCACACTGCCGGGGCAGAATCCCACGGCCCGCCGGTAGGCGAACAGCGCCTCCAGATTTTCTTTGAGGAAGGTCTCGTCGTGGAGACTGCTGTCCCGGCACTTCCGCCCGTTGGGACAGGTGAAGGTGATGTGCTTCCGGGTATCCGTCCAGGTCACCTCGTAACCCTCGTACTCCATATTCTCAATAAAACTCTCCCGATCAACGGCGTACTCCAGGGCCTCATTGATGGCCTGGATTAGATCCAGCTTCCAGCTTTCCGCCCGCAACCCCGCTTGGTACTCGCCGGGCTTCATCCGCTTCTTCTTCGGATACTTCTCTGGTGCCTCCAGAACCTGCAGTCCGTGGGCCTTACAAATCTCGTCGTTGAGCTGCCGGTGCGCCAGCAAGGTTTCACGGTTCTGGTGGAGCTTTCTGCCATTCTCACAGCTGACGCTGTTCACCACCAGATGGTTGTGGAGGTGAGCGGTGTCGATGTGGGTGGCGATCACCACCTCATAGCCGGGAAACGCTCTCTGTGCCAGTTCCAGACCGATGGCGTTGGCCTCCTGGGGTGTGAGGTCGTCATCCTCGGAGAAGGACTGGACGAAGTGGTAGAACTGCCTGCCGTCCGCTTTTCGGAACCGCTGCTTGGTGGTCATCATCTCCAGGTAGGACGCCTGAGGTACGCAGTTGCTCCCGGTGACCAGACATGCGCCGTCCAGTACCGTCTTCTTCGCCTGCACTACATAGGTTAACACACCCAGCATCGCGCCGGCGGTTTGCTTCTTGTTTCGGATAGCAGTGAAGGTAGCCATCAGCCCACCTCCTTTGTCAGCCTGCGGATGGCCGCGCAGAGGTCGGCATACCTGTCGATCAGCTCGTCGCTGCGGAGGACAGTGAGCCGTCCCATGTTGGCCAGTGTAGTCAGCTGGTTGAGGTTCCGGCCCTGGGCTTTCAGTTCAGAGAGGACAGCATCCAATCCCTCTACCCGAACGATCTCCCGCCCCAGTCCGCAGATACACAGGTAGTCTGTGAGCGTCATGTTGACGTCCTGTGCCCGCTGTTGAAGCTGCGCTTTTACCTTGGGCGTCATCCTTATAGTTGCGATTGCGGTTTTCTTGTTCTGCATTTTGTTCTCCTTCCTCCCCCTTCAGGGGCAGGGGGTGCAGGGGCTTTGCCCCGGCGAATGCGGCCGGCGTATAGCCGGATGCTATGCTTGCCCCACCCAAGGGTGGGTTTTCCGCCCCAACGGGAGCCTCTCTGTCTGACCGGGTATCAGCTCCCGCCTTGCCTCCTGCTGGCCCACACGAGGCGTTACAGCGGCGGTGGCAGGGTCAACAGGGTCGGCCACGCTGGTCCCGGTGTTGTCGGCACTATCGGCACGACGCAGATCGATCAGCCGCTTTCCGTTACTCCTACGTATGACCGCTGTGATACCCGCATTGCTTAGAGCCTCAACGCTTTGTAGGATTTTCTTGGAGACGTTCTTAGGCGTGATTCCTTCTGTGCCGACAGGGTCGATGCGCTGTGCCAGCTCCGTGGGAGTGCCGATAAACTGAGAACGGTTTTGGAGTAAAGCAGAGAGGAGAACGACCACTTTGCTGCCCAGCAGTTCCGGCTGCTGATAGCTGTCCGCTGTCACTTCCCACACGTTGTCGGCATTGCGGCGCAGCTCCAGTTCCCGGTACTCGATGTCCCGACCGATACAGCTGAGTTTCGCTCTGCCGCTACCTCGCTGCTCCTCCACCAGCGTGAAGCTGGCATCCACCGCGCCGCTGATGGCGGTAGTGCCGGAGATGCGGTTGGACACATCGTCCGCCTTTTCCTTTCTCAGATGGTGGATCAGCAGGATGGCAATTTCGTGGGTATCGGCCAGACGCTTCAGGGCGGACAGGTCGCGGTAGTCGTTGGCGTAGGTGTTGTCATAGACAGCGCCCCGGATCATTTGCAGGGTGTCGATGATGATGAGGGAGGTGTCCGGGTGCTCACTGAGGAACTGCTCCAGCTGCTCAGTCAGTCCGTCACCCAGGATACGGCTCTCGGTGCAGAAGTGGACGCTGGCTGGTGCGTCCTCTGTCACATCAAACAGTCGGTTCTGGATGCGGAGCTGGGAGTCCTCCAAGCAGAGGTACAGAGTCGTTCCCTGCTTTACCTGCATTCCCCAGACGGGTTCGCCCTTGGCAACGGCCACCGCCAGCCACAGGGCCAGCCAGGACTTCCCGACCTTGGGAGAGCCTGCGAGGATGTGCAGCCCCTGGGAGATCAGTGTATCCACCACGAAGTTCAGCGGCTGGAGCGGACGGCTCATCAAGGTTTCACCGTCGATGGTGTTGAGCTTGTTCATTTCAATTCTCCTTTCCTGTGTTGTTAGACCACACGCCATACCCGTTCCTGCGCCAGGCTTCTCTGCCGCGTAGTGTTCTCCTCTAGTACGCTCACCCACATCTGCAGGGTCGTGGCGGTACTGGAACCGAAGACATATCATCTCTGGTGGTGGGTATTCAGTTGCCGAGGTTCGTCCGGACTTTCTTTTTCCTCGCTGTCATGCTACAATAAATTCAGCCGTCTTTACATCATGAAGTGATCTTGAGGAGGGAGTGTCATGGCAGACAAAAAATTCCCCAGTCTCTGGATTGAGACTGGGGACGACGGGAAAATTTGTGTTGTGATGTCTGGGGCATATGGGCCGGAGACACATCTTCCTTTTGTTACGCCTGCGGAGGACTTGGTGGCCGCGGCGGAGATGGATTATACAGCTTACCGCCGGGAAATTCAGCGGCTCTATGAAGAGCATCCTCTGTTTGAACCCAAACTGGATATTTCAGTCTCCGAGCTGGAGGACTTGACTGCTGAGGCACTGCTACTTCCCATCTACACACAGATCCGGCTTCGCAACATCATGGAGATGACCTTCGACGGGATGGAGCGGGCTACCCAGCAGGAGCGGTTTGCGAAGCTGCGCGGTGTTTATCCCGACATTGCGGGATTCTGTAACCCCGCCCGGCTGGATAGCTATGAAAATGTAATCCTGCTGCTCCCGGTGGACAATGTTTATCAGCTAAGGCTGGTGGAGTTGATGATGTATTTCCGCCAAGAGAAACAGCGCATTGCCCGATGCGACTACTGTTGGAATTACTTCATACCAAAAACCAAAGCCAGAGCACTCTACTGCGACCGGATTTTTGACGGGCAGTCCTGCAAGAAACGGGGTGCCAACCTCAAACGCAGAAAGGGACCAGAGCAGGATGACGCTTTGAAGCTGTTCAAGCAGCTGCGGGACCGGATGTACGCTCGAATGCTCCGCTATCAGGACGCGCCGGAGAATCAGCGGGATCGCCTCATTCCCATGACGCCAGCACAGTACGACGAATGGGAAGCAAACGCCCGCCAGGCACGCCGGGATTATATAGCAGGAAAAATCAAGGCGGAGGAATTTTTGCGGCGCATCGACACCACCCATGAGTTGGCTAGTTACGATGCCGTCAAACAGGAACTGCCACCGGAGGAGAGTTTTTGGCAGAAACGGGTGGCCGCCGACTTGGATTTCGACCCCGAGCAGAAATATCCAGCTTCTTTTATGGTGCTTGATCTCAGGAAACCTATGGACAGTCCTCAGTGGCAGGTTCTTACAAGGGAAGAGTTGATTCAGAAAGACCAGAAAGGGCATCAAAACCTGCTGGATCAGTACAAGAAGAACCAGGAACCGGTTTTAGATTAACCGGTTCCTGGGCTGTATTGGATTATGCTGCCGCGTTGGCGTTGATCTTGTCAATCACAGCCTTGATGCCCATCCAGAGGGAGATGTCGGTGAACACCTCCACCACACTGCCCTGGTCGGTGAAAGGCGGCTCCTGGAGGACAGACAGGTCCTTCATCATGCCGTTGCGGACAATATACTCCACGATCTGATTCACGAAATAAATCTGACGGCTATCCAAGCTGGTATCGGTGAGGTATTGGGAAAAGGCCTCCTTTGCCGCGTGCATATCCAGTCCCACGATCTCCCGGACGAACTCCCCCAGGGGCTTGGCCCCCAGCTCCGCTTCATAGTCCTGCCGGCTGCCCACCTCGCTCCAGAGGATACACTCCAGGGCGGTCACATCCTCTGTTGTCAGCGGGATGTTGCCCTTCAGTTTGGCAATGGCTGCCTCGTCCTGGTGCTGCCGGACGTAGTACTCCGCCTTGGCCCGATAGTTTATCAGGTCGTCGTTCTCCAGTTGGGACTCCTTCCACTCTATGGACAAGACCTCATCGTCAAAGTTGGTGGTGTAGCTGGCAAGCTCAACCGGGATGTACTTGATCAGGTCCCGCAGACTCTCCCGGATGTGCTCAAATTCGTTGATTCCCGCGTCATCCAGATAGTTGGTGTGGAGAATCTTATCAACCAGCTCAGACTGTGCCTGAATGGCCGGGATGTTGGCAACGTTGGCAATTCCCTGCACTTTTTTCAGCAGATCATTCCGGGCACGGGTATACTTCTCCCCGGCGAGGCAGGCCAGCTCAATGCCGTACATCAGCGCATCAAAGCGGACCGCCTTGGGGTCGTCCCCATCTGGCTCAATCAGCGGGGCCAATTCCTCCCCGATGTTCAGCGTGTCCTCGTAGCTGAGGGCGGCGTAGCTCTTGAGTTTTCCAAACTTCTCCACATACCGCAGATGCTGGCGGATGGCGAAGTTCTCCCGGTTCAGCGCCTGGACTTTAGCCGTCATGTCCTCCACCAGCTCCTGGCGGAAGGCGGTCAGTTCCTCTGTCTGATAGGCCAAATCCTGGAGCTTATACGCAATTTGGGCCTTGAGCTGGAAAACCGCACCCTGAAGAGACAGGCGGCTGACTGCGGGCTTTCCCTTGTCATTCATACGGAAAAACTCAAAGTTTCCGCAGAAATCGAAGATATAGAACTTCTCCTTGTCCGCTCCGTCCAGCAGGCCCGGACACAGCCGGGTGCCCCGGCCAATCATCTGCCAGAACTTGGCCTTGCTCATCACCTTCTTGAAGAATACCAGATTCAGCACCTCGGGTACGTCGATGCCGGTGTCCAGCATGTCTACCGAGATGGCAATTTGAAGCGGTTTGTTCGGGTCGGAGAAGTCGTCAATGGCGCTCTGGGCGTAGGTCATGTAGTTATCGATAACCATGGCATAGCCGGGCAGGTTGGGGTATTCCCGGCCAAAAATTTCCAGAATCTTCTCAGCGTGGCGGTGGTTCTTGGCAAAGATGATGGTCTTGCCCAGCTTCTCGCCGTAGTCGATGCGCAGACCGTTGGTCATGAGGATGTTCAAAACCTCTTTGATGGTATCTTCATTAAAGACCCACTCGTTGAGGGCAGAGGAGTTGATTTTCTCGGGCAGCTCTCCGTTCTCGTCTTCAAAGGTATTTTCATACGCTTCCCTGTCCTCAGCGGACAACTCATCGTAGGCGATACCCTCCTCCAGGAATTTCAGCCGGGTCTCCACCGACATAAAGTCCACCAGGAAGCCGTCGGCCACCGCTTGGGCCAGTTCATAGCCGAAGGTGGGGTCGCCATTGGCCAGCTCGAACACCTCATAGGTATTCTTGTCGATCTCGTCCTTGGGGGTGGCGGTGAGGCCCACCAAAGGGGCGTCGAAATAGCTGAAAATGTCCCGGTACTTGTTGTAGATGGACCGGTGGGCCTCGTCGCAGATGACCAGGTCGAAGTGGCCGCAGGTGAACAGCTTGCCCTCCTCGTCCTGCACTGCGTCGATGCAGTTTATCATGGTCTGGTAGGTGGAGAAGACGCACCGGGCGGCGGTGTTGTCCTTCTCCTCACAGAGGTTGGTCACCGACAGGCTGGGCAACAGATTGACAAAGCTACGCTTGGCCTGGGTGACCAGGGAGTTCCGGTCGGCCAGAAAGAGGATATTCTTCACCCAGCCCCGGCGCAGGAGCACGTCGCACAGGGCGATCACCGTTCTCGTTTTGCCCGATCCGGTGGCCATGACCAGCAGGGCTTTACGGCGGTTTTTCTCAAAGCAGTCACACACCGCCTTGACGGCGCTCTCCTGATACCAGCGACCGGCGATAGCCTTATCCACCGTCACATCAGCCAGGCTCGTCCGCATGGCGCGCAGATTGAACAGCTTCTCCAGGTCCCGCCTGGAGTAGATGGCCGCAACCTTCCGCTCCGGATATTGGCCGTCGTCAATACGGGTGTCGAAGCCGTTGGTGAGGAAAATCACCGGGCGGCGGCCGTATTTTTCCTCCAGGATGCTGGCGTACAGCTTGGCCTGCTGGCGGCCCTTGGACACATCTGCGCAGGTGCGCTTGGCTTCGATCACCGCCAGGGGACGGCCGTCGGAGCCGTAGAGCACATAGTCGGCATAGCCCGCCCCCGACTTGTTGGGCATCCCGGACAGCTCTACCTCGTTCAGCCAGTCCTGCCCCTGCGTCCATCCGGCGTCCAAGAGCATGGCGTCGATGTAAAGCTTGCGAGTTTCGTACTCGGTGAGGTCCAGGGGCTTGGGCACATAGCTCTGCTTCTGTTCCTCCCGCCGGGCAGTGAACTCCGCTTTGAGGGCCTGGTTCTCTGCGATGAGGGCGTCCAGGTCCACGTCGGGCACAGAGGCCGGCGCCGGCTCGGCGGGCCGCTCCTCCAGAAGGGAGCGGTCAAACTGTCCCTCCTGATAGTCGGTGCCGTAGCAGTAGGCCACGAAATCCAGGAATATGTAAAGGTTCTCCAGACACAGCTCCGCCTGGGGCCGGGTCAGCGCCTTGCCCGTGTGGGCGGCTGCGTTGCCCATGCGGCGGATGTGGTCCATCCGCTTCCACAGGGCCTTTCCCACGATCTCCCGGAACTCCCGGGCATTCATCAGGTTCACCAGGGTATCCTGCCAGGGCTTGACCAACGCGCCGTCCACCGAGTACATCCACTTGACCCCGCACTCCATCGCCCGCCGGCAGTTCAGGATGCAGGCGGCCAGGTCGATTTGTAGGATTTTTTCCGCCGCCACGGCCGCCTCGGCAAAGGAGGTGAATTGGGGGTCGGTGAGGAAACGGTCGAAGTTGGTCACGGACTTTCACCTCTTAACAAAAGTGCTACAGATAAATATTATTTTTCAGCTATAGTCAGCACTGAATTATTGATATTTATTGGAATTGCTTGTGCTCCAGATTCCTCCATATTACGCAATGCCACTTTTAATTGTGCTTTTCTTAGATTTCGTTCGTCGTCCAATTCCGAAATCAATCCATTTGGAAAATAATTTCTTTTTATATCTTTCCACTTAATGTTTCTATACCTTAGTGCTTTTGCAATTTCCTCAAGCAACTGTATATGTGCATCCGTTAATTCTTGAGGGATGAAGGGGGTTTTACTCGCTATATCTAAGAAAGTTCTCCATGTATCCTGAACCTTAGGGCAATCGTAAAAAATTGCAGGCACACAATTAAGTGCAATAACACTTTCTTTATTTGCGATTTCAAAGCGATAGGCCATAAGAGTATTAAATATTTCCCTTCTAGAGTCTATCTTTTTCGCTCTGTTTTGCCAAAAGAGTGTAATAATTGTTGCAATAATTCCTGATAACAAAGCAGCCACAATTGTAATAGTTGTTTGATTCATTTGTTTCACCTCACCCAAAATATTCCTGCATCAGCGATTTCCTCAGCACTTCCAGTTTATCCAAACTTTGCTGGATTGTCAACTTGCGTCCATTAACTTGTCTATAAAAAGTGGCAAACTTTTCTTGAAGTTCCCAGTCGGGTATTGGACAGCAGAAACCTTCTACCTGTTGTTTATTAACTTTAGGTAGGTTTGTTCTATTTGAAAACGCTAAAATATAATCTAAGAAAACTGGACTTCTTAATGTATAGGCGAGAAACTCTCTATTACAAGTTCCCTCTTTAGGAAGAATTGGGTACGCATCCGCTGAGCAAACACCTGTAAAATCAGGTAAAGCGACCTTATTCAAATTTGGTCGAATTTTACTATAGATAATGTGTTTTGGTGTGAATAGATATTTTCCACTAATTATGCCATCCTCTTTCACTGACCGAAAATCTAAAAGTTTTCCAGTTTCTTTTTCAATACTATCAATCCCTATATGTGGGTAGTCGCTGTATTTTTCAAAATCATGCACCATTGTAGTATCAATTATAGCAAAGTCTGCAAAAATTTGAGATGGCCAGTTCATATTATTTCGTTTTAAATCCCCAAACATCTCCACAAACCTTGCCTTAACCAGTTCATCCAGTTTGGAAAGCTGCTGTTTGCGGAGGGAAATCAAGCCGCTGAGTTTATCAAGGACAGTTGCAATTTGGGCCTGCTCATTGAGGGCAGGAAGTGGAACCTCAACATTACGAACCATTTCACTATTTAAGTTATTTACTACTCCGCCCACTGCAAGAGACTTAAATTTCTGATATGTAACTGGAGCGCTCAAATAGTAATACAAAAATCGTTTATCAAACAGACCGTTTTTGTCTCGTAAAACTAACCAGCCGTCGTGAATACAGCCATCAATTTTTAAGATATATGGACGCCCGAAGCTCATAGAATTTGATAACAGAAAATCTCCTGGTTGGACATAACGGGACTTTTTTGCGCCCTCTGGAATGATTTTTTGCGCAGTTGATGTAATATACATGGAATCATCTGTATCACCTATTTTAATCCAGTTAATTCCATCCTCTGAATCTGTGATATATTTGTCGATTGGCCGAGGAGAGCCGCCGCGCTCAACAATACAAACATCGCCAATTTTAACTTGCGGCCAGTATTCCATCACACCATCCCCTCCAATTCCTCCAGCCCCTTCTGAATCTCCGCCTCCAGTTCCCGAAGCTGGGCGAAAATCTCGCTGGTGGGCGGGTACTCCACGGGCACGTACTCGGTTTTTTTGTACTTGTTGATGGACAGGTCGTACCCGTTGTCCACAATCTCCCCTTTGGGCACCAGGAAGGACTGCTCCGTCCGGGCCCGGTCCGTCTCCCCGGCCAGGTCATGGAACCGGGCGACGATATCAGGGATATCGTTCTCGGCCACGGGGGCGCGTTTATCGTCCAGGGAGAAGCCATCGGCCCGCATGTCGTAGAACCACACCTGATCCGTCCCGCCGTAGCCGGTTTTGGTGAAGATGAGCACCCCCGTAGACACCCCGGCGTAGGGCTTGAACACCCCGGAGGGCATGGAGATGACGGCCTCCAGCCGGTGGTTCTCCACCAGCTCCCGGCGGATATCCTTGTGGGCCTTGGAGGAGCCGAACAGCACACCGTCAGGGACGATGCAGGCGCACCGCCCGCCCACCTTAAGCATTTTCAAAAAGAGAGCCAGAAACAGCAGCTCGGTCTTCTTGGTCTTGCACAGCTTCAACAGGTCGGCGGACACGATATCGGCGTCCAGACTGCCCTTGAAGGGGGGATTGGCCAGGATGAGCGAATACTTCTCCCGGTCGGTGTTCTGGTCGGACAGGCTGTCCCGGTACTGGATGGTGG
>CAJTJA010000019.1 GCA_910576845.1 uncultured Oscillibacter sp. | reverse complement strand
ATTTTTGTGTTCCATGTAAAGCTGCGGAGTCCTGTCAGTCGACAGAACTCCGCGGCTTTTTGCAGTTTTTTTTAGTTATTTGGAAACTGCTGTTCCCCATATCCCAAACAGCTTCCTGCTCTTCAGAGGATATTGCCGCCCGGTCCCGTTCCCCCTGTTATCTCACACTAAACAGCAGGTCGCCATAGTTGGGAAATGGCCAGTACTTCTTTGCGGTGACGGTCTCTGCCTCATCGCAAGCCCGGCGCAGCCGTTCCATCTGCGGCAGCACCCGGTCCCGGATGCGCTCGGACTCCGTCCTTATATCGCCGGCTCCTGCCAGTTCCTCCACCAGCCGCTCCAGCTCCGCTGTCCCGGTGTCAATCTGATCTGTGAGACCGGACAGCTTCTCTACCAACGCCATCTCATACGCACAGGCACAGCTGGGACTCAGCGCCTTTTTGCCGGCCGCTGCCCTTGCGGTGTCGGCAGCAAATGCCTGTATGGCGGGAAGGATCTCGGTACGGGCCATGTCCGCCATGGTCCTGGCCTCAATGAAAATGGTCTTACAGTAGTTGTCCAGCGTGACCTCGCAGCGGGAAACCAGTTCCGCCTTGGTATACACGCCGTGGGAGGTGAGCATATCCACGTTCTTCTGGTCCAGCAGATGGGGAACGCAGTCCGGCGTACTGGGATAGTTCATCAGCCCCCTCTGACCGACAGCCGCCTCGATCCAGGCGGCATCGTAGCCGTTGCCGTTGAAGATAATCCGCTTGTGGTCACGAATGGTATCACGGATCAGGCCCTGCAGGGCGGATTCAAAGTCCTCCATTCCCTCCAGCTGATCGGCAAAGCGCTTCAGGCTCTCGGCCATGGCGGCATTGAGCATAATGTTGGCACAGGCGATGGAGTCTGAGGAACCCACCATGCGGAATTCAAACTTATTTCCCGTAAAGGCAAAGGGCGAGGTTCGGTTGCGGTCAGTGGTATCCCGGCGGAACCGGGGCAGAACGTCCGCTCCCAGCTTCACCTTCCCTGCCTTCACACCGGTGTAGGGCGTGTCATGCTCGATTGCGTCCAGAATGGCCGTCAGCTCCTCGCCCAGGAACATGGACACCACGGCGGGCGGAGCCTCGTTGGCTCCCAGTCTGTGGTCATTTCCGGCGGTGGCTACTGAGATGCGCAGAAGGTCCTGAAAGTCATCCACCGCCTGGATAACGGCGCACAAAAACAGCAGGAACTGGGCGTTTTCATAGGGCGTCTCTCCGGGAGAGAGGAGATTGACGCCGGCGTCAGTGGACAACGACCAGTTGTTGTGCTTGCCGGAGCCGTTCACGCCCTCAAAGGGTTTCTCGTGGAGCAGACAGACCAGGCCGTGGCGGGCGGCTACTTTCTGCATGATCTCCATAGTCAGCTGGTTGTGGTCTGTGGAAACATTCGTGGTGGAGTAGATGAGGGCCAGTTCATGCTGAGCCGGAGCCACCTCGTTGTGCTGGGTCTTGGCCAGGATGCCCAGCTTCCAAAGCTCCTGATTCAGATCCTCCATGTAGGCGGCCACTCGGGGCTTGATCGTCCCAAAGTAGTGGTCATCCATCTCCTGTCCCTTGGGAGGCCGGGCACCGAAAAGCGTGCGTCCGGTGAAGCGCAGGTCCCGGCGCTGCTCCCACAGCTTGGCGTCCACCAGGAAATACTCCTGCTCCGGGCCCGCAGCGGTGCTTACCCGCTTTACCTCCGTGTTTCCAAACAAGCGCAGAATGCGCAGCGCCTGTCGGTTCAGCGCCTCCATGGAGCGCAGCAGAGGCGTCTTCTTGTCCAGCGCCTCACCATTGTAGCCGCAGAAGGCGGTGGGAATGCACAATATCCGGTCCTTGATAAACGCGTAGGAGGTGGGGTCCCACGCGGTGTAGCCCCGGGCCTCAAAGGTGGCCCGCAGTCCGCCGGATGGGAAAGAGGAGGCATCCGGCTCTCCTCGGATCAACTCTTTGCCTGAGAACTCCATGATGACGCCGCCGTCCGGAGCGGGTGAGATAAAACTGTCGTGCTTCTCGGCGGTAACACCGGTAAGGGGCTGAAACCAGTGGGTAAAGTGGGTTGCCCCATGGGCCACCGCCCAATCCCGCATAGCGGAGGCCACCGCGTTGGCCACGCCAATATCCAGCCTCGCGTCCTCATCAATGGTCCTGCGAAGAGACTGGTACACTTCGGCGGACAGATTCGCTTTCATCACCCGATCATCAAATACCAAACTTCCGAAATACTCTGGCAGTGCTGCCATGTTCGTTCACCCTTTCCGCGATCAACGCATAAAAAGGGCAAAGGCGCCTTCCGGGAATACTCCCTAAAGACGCCTTTGCCTTTATGGGGGCATTATACGCCCTCGCCGGGGCCCTGTCAATCATTTTTCAGGGTTTTCGGAAATCTTGGCCGAAACATCGGAAAATTCCGCTGCCGTGAAAAAATTTTCATGAACTTTCCACGATGGGCATTTCTCTTTCCAGAACCTATACCACCCGTACAAGATTGGTGCAGCCATTGAGGTACGCATCCACCTCCGCGGCGGCACTCCGCCCCTCCGCGATGGCCCATACCACAAGAGACTGGCCCCGGCGCATATCCCCGGCGGCAAAGACCTTCTCCACGGTGGTGGCAAAGCCGCCCTCCGAAGTCCGGACCGTCTCATCCCAGGCCACGCCGAAGGCCTTGCACACTTCGCCCGCGCATCCGGCAAAGCCGGTGGCGGCGATCAGGAGCCCGCAGGGCAGAGCGTTTCCCTCCGTGGTGGTCACGGCGGTCAGTGCGCCGTTCTCCACACGGATCTCCTTAATTTGCACGCCAAACCGCCTGGGATCCTCTCCAAACAGGGCAGCAGCCTCCTCATGGGCACAGTCCCGGGGCAGAACACCGTTTTGCAGGTAGTCTGCCTCCGGACGGCGCACCAGCTGTGCAATGGACCGGCATCCCTGCCGCAGGGCCGTGGCCACGCAGTCGGAGGCGGTGTCGCCGGTACCGATGATGATCACGTCCCGCCCCTCCGCTGTGGGAACGGCGGGCGTTTTACCAAACTGCCGCCGCTCCACAGCGGCCTTCAAAAACTCCGTGCCGTAGCAGATGCCGGAGATTCCCTCTGTCTCCAATCCAAGGGGGCGGGGCCGCTCCGCGCCGCAGCAGAGGATTACCGCGTCATAGTCCCGCAGCAGCCTCTGGGCCACCTGGGGGTCCGCCGCATCCACACCGGTGACAAAGCTGACACCCTCGTCCGTCATCAGGTCAATTCTGCGCTTTACGATGTCCTTGGGCAGCTTCATATTGGGAATGCCGTAGGTCAAAAGCCCTCCGGGCCACTCCTCCCGCTCCACAACGGTGACAGAGTGGCCCCGGTGATTCAGCTGGTCCGCCGCCGCCAGGCCCGCCGGGCCGGAACCCACCACCGCCACCTTCTTTCCCGACCACTGAGGCGGACGGCGGCGCCGCACCGCCCTGGCGGCAAAGGCCTCCTCTATGACGCTCAGCTCGTTGTCCCGGATGGTCACGGCATCGCCGTACATTCCACAGATGCACGCCTCCTCGCAGGGCGCAGGGCAGACCCGCCCGGTGAACTCCGGGAAATTATTGGTTTTCAGCAGACGGCTCAGGGCATGAGAGGGGTTCCCCGCATGGATCATGTCGTTCCACTCGGGAATCAAATTATGCAGGGGACAGCCAAAGTCCCGCCCCTCCCACCGAATGCCGGATTGGCAGAATGGGACGCCGCAGTTCATACACCGCCCTCCCTGTTCCCGGCGGGCATCCGCCGTCAGAGGGATGCGGAAGGGCTCCCAGTCCCGGACCCGCTCCAGCGGCGGGCGGTCCGCCAGCTCCCGCCGGTCATATTCCAAAAATCCAGTGATCTTTCCCATATCGTCACCCCTCCTTATCCTCTCGCGGTGGCATAAAACGCCTCGATCTCCGCCTGCTCCCGGCTCATGCCCTTTTCCTCCTGCTGGGCAATAGCCCGAAGCATCCGGTCATAGTCTCTGGGCATGACCTTCTTGAAGCAGGGAATATAGGACTGGAACGCCGCCAGAATTTGCTTCCCTCTGGGGGAACCGGTGGCGGCTACATGCTCCTCAATCAGGGCACGAAGCTCCGCAATATCGTGGGCCTCTGTCAGTTCCGCAGCCTGAACCTGCTCCTTATTGAGGCGGAGATACAAATCATGCCGTTCGTCCAGCACGTAGGCCACGCCGCCGGACATGCCCGCCGCAAAGTTCTTCCCGGTGGGCCCCAGGATCACTGCCCGGCCTCCGGTCATGTACTCGCAGCCATGGTCGCCCACGCCCTCCACCACAGCGGAGGCGCCGGAGTTGCGGACGCAGAAGCGCTCTCCGGCCATACCGTTGATGAAGGCCTTGCCGCCGGTGGCTCCATAGAGAGCCACGTTGCCCACGATGATGTTCTCCCCCGGCTTAAACCTGGTCCCCCCCGCCGGTGGATGCAGAATCAGCTTGCCGCCGGAGAGGCCCTTGCCGAATCCATCGTTGCAGTCCCCCTCCAGGTCCAGCGTCAGCCCCCTGGGGATAAATGCCCCGAAGGACTGCCCGCCGCCGCCGCGGCAGGTGATGACATAGCTGTCCTCCGGCAGGCCGTTTTCGCAGGTTCGGGTGATCTCTGAACCGAACAGGGTGCCGAAAGCCCGGTCCGTGGAGGAAATCCGGATATCCAGACGCCCGCTCCTCCTGTCCCTGAGACTTTTTCCCAGTTTTTCCATCAGCACCCGCATATCCGCCGTCCTCTCCAGCTGAAAGTCGTAGACTGCGGCGGGGTCGAAGTGGGGCACATGGTCACCACAGGGATTTTGCAGCAGTGCGTCCAGATTCAGGGCCTCCGCCCGGCGAGTTATCAGTTTTTCCCGAACCCGCAGCAAATCGCACCGGCCCACCAGCTCGTCCACGGTCCGTACGCCCAGGGAGGCCATGTACTCCCGCAGCTCCCGCGCTACAAAATACATAAAGTTCTCCACGTACTCAGGCCTGCCGGAAAACCGCTTCCGGAGCTCTGGGTCCTGGGTGGCAATACCGGCGGGACAGGTGTCCAGATTACACACCCGCATCATGCAGCAGCCCATGGCCACCAGGGGCGCGGTGGCAAAACCGAATTCCTCCGCCCCCAGCATACAGGCAATTGCCACGTCCCGGCCTGTCATCAGCTTGCCATCGGCTTCAATCACCACCTGCTGGCGGAGGCCGTTTTGTATCAGGGTCTGATGGGCCTCCGCCACCCCCAGCTCCCAGGGCAGGCCCGCCCCCTGAATGGAGCTGCGGGGGGCCGCTCCGGTACCGCCGTCGTGGCCGGAGATCAGCACCACCTGCGCCCCGGCCTTGGCAACGCCGGCGGCAATCGTACCCACTCCGGCCTCGCTGACCAGTTTGACACTGATCCGGGCGAACCGGTTTGCGTTTTTCAAATCATAAATCAGTTGGGCCAGGTCCTCGATGGAGTAGATGTCATGGTGGGGCGGCGGGGAGATCAGGGTCACGCCGGGGGTAGAACACCGGGTCCTGGCAATCCAGGGATATACCTTTTTCCCCGGCAGGTGCCCCCCCTCGCCGGGCTTGGCCCCCTGGGCCATCTTGATCTGAAGCTCATCAGCGCTGACCAAATACTCACTGGTGACGCCGAAGCGGCCCGAGGCCACCTGTTTGATGGCGGAGCGGCGGTCACTGCTCAGCCGCTCCCGTGCCTCGCCGCCCTCGCCGGAGTTGGATTTTCCGCCAATGCGGTTCATCGCAATAGCCATGCACTCGTGGGCCTCCTGGGAGATGGAGCCATAGCTCATGGCCCCGGTCTTGAACCGCCGGACAATGCTCTCCACCGGTTCCACCTCTTCCAGGGGGATTCCCCCGTCCTCCGAAACACGGAAATCCAACAGGCCCCGCAGCGTGTGGGGTTTGTCGGCAAAGTCCACCAGGGCACTGTACTCCTTAAAAATCTCATAGCTCCCTTCCCGCGCTGCCTTCTGCAGAAGGAGAATGGTGCGCGGGTTGTACATATGGTCCTCTTTGTCCGGTCCGGAACGGAGCTTGTGAATCCCTGCGGAATCCAGCGTGGAGTCAAAACCCAGACTCAGAGGGTCGAAAGCCTGACTGTGATTCCACTCTACGCCCTCTCCAATTTCCTCCAGCCCCACGCCCTCCACACGGCTGACCGTGTTGGTGAAGTACCGGTCCACAGTGGCCCTGTTGATGCCCACGCACTCAAAAATCTGGGCGGACTGGTAGGACTGGATGGTGGAGATTCCCATTTTGGAGGCGATCTTCACAATTCCGTGGAGAATGGCCTCATTGTAGTCCCTGACGGCCACGGAGGACTCCTTGTCCAGCAGTCCCCGCTCCACCAGCTCCTCCACGCACTCCTGGGCCAGATAGGGATTGATCGCCTGGGCACCGTATCCCAGAAGCGTTGCAAAATGGTGGACGTCCCGGGGCTCCGCGCTCTCCAGAACCATGGAGACCGCTGTCCGTTTTTTGGTCCGAACCAGGTGCTGCTCCAGGGTACTCACCGCCAGGAGAGAGGGAATCGCCACGTGATTCTCGTCCACGCCCCGGTCTGAGAGAATGACAATGTTGGCGCCCTTCTTATAGGCCCGGTCTACATTCACCACCAGACGGTCCAAGGCGTTGGCCAGAGGGGATCCCTTGTAGTACAGCAGGGAAACGGTCTCCACATGGAAGCCCGGGCGGTCCATATGCCGAATTTTCATCAGGTCCACCGAGGTCAAAATGGGGTTTTGGATTTGAAGAACCGTACAGTTGGACGCATTCTCTTCCAGCAGGTTGCCGCTGGGGCCCACATAAACGGTGGTGTCGGTGACAATTTCTTCCCGGATGGCGTCGATGGGGGGATTCGTCACTTGGGCGAAAAGCTGCTTGAAGTAGTTGAACAGGGGTTGGCGGCGCTCGCTGAGTACCGCCAGCGGCGTGTCCACCCCCATGGCGGAGGTGGGCTCCATCCCATCCTGGGCCATGGGGAGAATGGCATCCTTCACCTCCTCATAGGTGTAGCCGAAGGCCTTATACAGCCGGTCCCGCAGCTCCTGAGGATGGGTCTCCACCCGCTTGTTGGGAATGGGGAGGTCACGGAGGTGAATCAGATTGGCGTCCAGCCACTCGCCGTAAGGCTGGCGGCGGGCATACCGGGATTTGAGTTCCGCGTCGTCCACCAGCCGGCCTTCCCGGAGGTCCGCCAGCAGCATCCGTCCCGGCTGAAGGCGGGACTTTTTTACAATGCACTCCGGCGGCACATCCAGCACGCCCACCTCGGAGGAGAGAATCAATTGTTGATTGTCTGTGAGATACCACCGGCAGGGCCGAAGTCCGTTCCGGTCCAGCACCGCCCCCACGGTGTCGCCATCAGAGAAGACGATGGCGGCGGGCCCGTCCCAGGGCTCCATCATGGTGGCGTAATAGTGGTAGAAATCCCGCTTCTCCCGGTCCATCCGCTTATCCTTAGCCCAGGGCTCCGGGATGCAGAGCATGACGGCCTGAGGCAGCTCCATACCGTTCATCATCAGGAACTCCAGGGTGTTGTCCAGCATAGCGGAATCTGACCCGTTCTGGTCCACAACGGGCAGAATCTTATCCATATCGTCATCCATAACGGGAGAGGAGACGGTCTCCTCCCGGGCCAGCATCCGGTCCGCATTTCCCCGGATGGTGTTGATCTCCCCGTTGTGGAGAATATACCGGTTGGGGTGCGCCCTCTCCCAGGAGGGGGAGGTATTGGTGGAGAAACGGGAGTGGACCAGGGCGATGGCGCTCTGACAGTCCGGGTCCGTCAAATCGGCATAGAACTGCCGCAGCTGCTCCACCAGAAACATTCCCTTATAGACAATCGTCCGGCTGGAGAAAGAGGGGATATAGGTATTGACATTGGACTGTTCAAATACCCGCCGGACAACATACAGCCTCCGGTCGAACTCCAGACCCCGGGCACAGTCCTCCGGGCGCTTCACGAAGCAGTGGCAGATATGGGGCATACAGCTTCTCGCCTTCTCCCCCAGCACCTCCGAATGGACCGGCACGTCCCGCCAGCCCAGGAACTCCAGTCCCTCCTTGTCCACAATGATCTCCAGCATCTTTTGGGCCTGGGCCCGCCTGACCCTGTCCTGGGGGAAGAAGAACACCCCCACGCCGTAATCCCGTTCACCCCCCAGAGCGATTCCGAGGTTACCGGTGGCTTTTACCATCAACCTGTGGGGCACCTGGAGCAGCAGGCCCACGCCGTCGCCGGTCTCTCCGGCGGCATCCTTTCCGGCACGGTGCTCCAGCTTTTCCACGATTTTTAAAGCGCTGTCCACCGTCCCATGGGACTTTCGTCCCCGGATGTCCACAACCGCGCCAATGCCGCAGGCGTCGTGCTCAAACCGGGAGCTGTACAGCGGAGACACAAATGACATAAAAACACTCCGTTCGCTAGCAAAATAAAAAAAGAGCAGCGGGACCCCTTGGGAGGCCCCGTTGCTCTCTCATGTTTTTTATTATACGTGCAAAAATACGCAGCTGTCAACGCTTTTTCCTGGAAATATCGGGCTATTCTCCCGTTTTCAGTAACTGCGCCAAAAGATTTCTTTTTGTGTCAGCACTCTTTGTGCATTTATGCGCTGCGGACGAATGTTCTCCATTCACATACGCACCGATTTATTTTGCCTCTTCGTCCTGGAGAGCGTCATAGCCCTGCCCGCCAGTGCGTACCTTCACCACATTTTCCACGTTGTAAACGAAAATCTTTCCATCACCGAAAGCGCCGGTGTACAGCACCTTCCGGGCGGTTTCCACCACCAGACTCACCGGCACCTTGCTGACCACGATGGACACCTGGATGCTGGGCAGCATGGTGGCCTCCACCTTGGCGCCCCGGAAGTAGCCCTCCGTTTTGCCCCGCTGCTCGCCGCAGCCCATGACATTGGTTGCCGTCATGCCTGTAATGCCGATATTGAACATGGCCCGCTTCAGCGCGTCGAATCGCTCCATCTTGCAGAGAATGTCCACTCTGGTTATTTTCACGCCGCCCCGGGATGCTTCGACGGAGACGGCGGGGGGCACGGTCTCCACCGGTACCGCCTCCTGCAGGGGAACGGCTTCGGGCGCTGCAGGGACCGGCAGGCCGTCCGGCGTATCGTCGTAGACGAAGGCGAAGCCACCGTAAGCGGAGGGCAGGCCGTGCTCCGTGATGTCCAGGCCCTTCAGTTCCTCCTCCTGGGAGACACGAAGCCCGATTGTGTGCTTGATGACCAGGAAAACGATGGTAATCATCACCGCCGCCCAGAGGGCCGTGCAGGCTGCGCCCAGACACTGGATCAGGAGGAAATGGGTGCCGTGGCCGTAAAGCAGACCCTCGCTGGTGGAAAACAGCCCCGTCAGAATCGTCCCCACCCCGCCGCAGACGCCGTGGACGGAAATCGCGCCCACCGGGTCGTCGATCTTCAAAACGGAGTCAAAGAAATTCACGGAGACGGGCAGCAGCAGTCCGGCGATGACGCCGATGGCGGCGGCTCCCGCCGGGGAGACCACGTCGCAGCCGGCGGTGATTGCCACCAGCCCCGCCAAGGCGGCGTTAAGGGTCATGCCCACATCCGGCTTCTTGTAGCGAACCCAAGTGTAGATCATAGTCACGACGCTGGCCACCGCCGGGGCCATGTTGGTGGTGACAAAAATCAGCCCCGCGCTGACGATCACATCATCCCCCTCCATGCCCACGGTGGAGCAGCCGTTGAAACCAAACCAGCAGAACCAGAGGATAAACACACCCAGAGCGCCCAGGGGCAGACTGTGGCCCAGGATGGCCCGGGGCCTGCCCTGGTCGTCGTATTTGCCGATCCGGGGCCCCAGGATAGCCGCGCCGATGCAGGCGCACACGCCGCCCACCATGTGAACCGCCGTGGAACCCGCAAAGTCATGGAATCCCAACCGGCTCAGCCAGCCGCCGCCCCAGATCCAGTGGCCGGAAACGGGATAGATGAAGGCGGAGATGCAGAAAGAGTAGAGGCAGTAGGAAATGAACCTGGTCCGCTCCGCCATAGCCCCGGAGACGATGGTGGCCGACGTGGCGCAGAAGACCGTCTGGAAAATGAGGTAGGCAAACAGGGGCACCCCGGCGGGCAGGACGGCGGAATAGTCCCCTCGGACGAAGGGGTCCAGCCCCCCGATGATGGCCCCGGACCCGGCAAACATCAATCCAAAGCCCAGAAGCCAGTAAGTAGGTGTGCCAATGCAGAAGTCCATGAGGTTCTTCATCAGGATATTGCCGGTGTTCTTGGCTCGGGTAAAGCCTGCCTCGCACATGGCGAAGCCCGCCTGCATCAGGAAGACCAGAGCCGCTCCCAGCAGAACCCAGATGGTGCTGACAGATGAATACATAGTACTCCCTCCTTAAATGAAACGGGCAAAGGCGTCCGAGAGTCACGCTCTCAGGACGCCTTTGCCCTTGTGATGGGTACACTTTACCACGGCGCCGGCAGCTCCGTCAATAGAGGGGGATACAAGATATTAGAGTATCTACACAAAAAACTTTTGCAAAATTATACAATTCACCCAACGTCATACATTGTAAGACTCCACAACCCAACGGGCGGCCTCCGCCAGCTTCATGCCGCCATCCATGGCCCGGCGCTGGAGAAACCGGTGGGCCTCCTCCTCGCTCATGCGGTTTACATCCATGAGGAGCTCCTTGGCCTTCCGGATCAGCTGCTGGGCCTCTTCTCCTCTCCCGGAAACAGGGTGGCGGAGATGTGTGCTCTCAAAATCTAAAAGCAGCCTTAACGAGGCCATGAACTCAGCATGTGTGGCGGGCAGAGGCAGTTTGTAGAGATTTTCTCCGCCGCACAGGTCCAGATAGGAAGCCCTGGCTATGACCAGCAGCACCGCTGTTCCCCGCAGCTCCGCCGCCAGGGTATCCGCCGTCATATCCGGCAGGTGAAAGCCGCAGATTACCATGGCGCTGCCCAGCTGCCGGGCCATGCGGATCACCTCCGCACCGGAAGCGCAGACCATGGTTTCCCAGCCCTCCCTGCTCAGCCGGCACAGGCTCTTTTGCCGGATGCGCTCACCTGCAAAAGCGACAATCGCTCGCTCCATCTGCGGCTCACCATGTGATCAGGCAGCGGTCCAGCTCCCACTGGGATATCTGTGTTCGGTATTCCTCCCACTCCTGCCGTTTGCCCTCAATATACCGCGCAGCATAAGGCCCCAACGCCTCTATTACCACCGGATCCGCCTCCATGGCCCGGAGGGCATCCTCCAGCGAAGAGGGCAGATTCCGGATTCCCCGCGACGCCAGCTCTTCCGGCGACATGTGGTAGAGGTTTCCGGCAATCTCCGGCGGCGGCGCCAGCTCCCGCCGGATGCCGTCCAGCCCCGCAGCGAGACATGCCGCCAGCGTCAGATAGGGATTACAGGTGGGGTCGGGGCTCCGCAGCTCCACGCGGGTCCCCTGCCCTCTGGAAACGGGAATTCGGATGAGCGCAGAGCGGTTGCCGGAGGACCAGGTCAGGCAGCAGGGAGCCTCGTAGCCCGCCACCATTCGTTTGTAGGAATTCACCAGCGGATTGGCCAGCGCGCAGAATCCCCGGGCGTGCTCCAGAAGGCCCGCGATAAACTGCCGGGCCAGAAGGGACAATCTCTGTGGATCCCTTTCGTCATAAAACATATTCCGTCCCTCACGGAACAGAGAGAGGTTGATATGCATCCCGTTGCCCGCCGCATCCCGCAGGGGCTTTGGCATGAAGGTGGCGTGGAGTCCGTTCTTCTGGGCCAGGGTCTTCACAGCCAGTTTGAGAGTCATAATGTTGTCGGCGGCAGTAAGGGCATCCGCGTATTTCAGGTCTATCTCGTGCTGTCCGGCAGCGACCTCGTGGTGACTGGCCTCCACCCCGATTCCCATCTTCTCCAGCGCCAGAGCCACCTCCCGGCGGGTGCTCTCGCCGTGATCCAGGGGACCAAGGTCAAAGTATCCCGCTCTGTCGGCGGTCCTGGTAGAGGGATTCCCCTCCTCATCAGTGAGAAAGAGGAAAAACTCCAGCTCCGGCCCCACATTCAGGGCCAGTCCCATATCCTCTACCGTCTGCAGTGCCTGCTTCAGCACGTTCCGGGGATCTCCGGCAAAGGGAGAGCCGTCCGGGTTGTGGACATTGCAGATCATCCGGGCCACCTTGCCATACTGCGGACGCCAGGGCAGGATGGCGAACGTATTCAAATCCGGCTTCAAATACTGGTCGGACTCCTCCACACGGACGGAGCCCTGGATAGAGCTGCCGTCCAGCATGATCTCCCCGTCCAGTGCCCGCTCAATCTGCGATACCGTAATTGCCACATTTTTCAGCTGTCCAAAGAGATCGGTAAACTGCATCCGGATAAACTGGACGTCCTCCTCCTGGATCAGGCGGAGGATCTCCTCTCTGGTGTATCCTTCCATTCTGTGCTCCTTTCGGCCCAAGGCCCGCTAATTGAGATAATACCTGACATAAAAAGAGCAAAGGCACCCCCTGAGGGGGCGCCTTTGCTCTCTCTGGAAGGATTATACCGTAAAGTCCGCCGCTGTGTCAATGCGCGATGACGGATTTTTGTGAAAAACAAATTCGACAGATGGCGCGAAGCGCTATAAAATCCGGGCAAAGGCAAAAAGGTCTCTTGATATGTGGTCGATTTTTTGGAATCTTTTTTAGCATTCCAGAATCGGCCACACATCATTTTGCCATGCCTAAAAAGCACAGCCGGTTGTTTCGACTGCGCCATGTTTCTGGAAATATTCGTGTTCTGTTTCTGCCGGAGTTCGGCCACCATTACTGGTGTGGAGCCGTTTGTTGTAGAAGGAAACATAATCCCGGAGCGAAGCGGTCAGGTCCTTTATGCCAGCATGGCGAAAACAATGGATTTCCTCCACCTTCAAACCGGCAAGGAATGACTCCATGAAAGCGTTGTCGAAATCCGCCCCCCACCTCAGCGGTTCTCCCCACGGTCTTTCTGAATCCAGCCGCCCGGCAGGGGCGGCGCTGGGCTGCCGGTTAAAATATATTCTTGCTGTTTCTGCGTATATTTTCTGCTTTTCGCAGTTTATAAGAATTTTTTATATCGGTTTTTGCCAAGTTTTTTTCTGCGGAAACAATAAAAAAGCACTCTTCCCTTTATGGGGAATCTATGGTATACTGCATCCGAACTTTATTGTTCAGCGGATCCGTATGCTGCATAAGCAGCGCAATTGAAAACCGGAAAACGGTTTTCAAGGCGGGCGGAATCCGCCGGCGCATGAAATGCACCCGGCGTTTCCAGTCCACCGTATGGCCGCTTTGCGGCTCCTGCGGCGGCTGTAAAGCCCGCGAATAAACGAATGATCGGCTTTTTTCTGCCTATCAAGAAAAAACATCATGAAAAGGAGAGAACGGAACGTGATAGGAAAGCAAACAGACACCCTCGCCGGCCGGGGGATTAAGCGGAGCCTGAATGGAAGAATCTTGAGGAATACCACCCTCAACATCCTGATTTTGGTGGTCATATGCTGCGGGATTATGGCCCTTTCTCTCCAGTCACTTGCCAACAACATTTTGCTGGACAGCCTTCAGCCCATGGCCCGGCAGTCGGCGAAAACGGTGGAAGCCAATATCCATATGCTGGCGGATCGTATGATGACCATTGCCAAGGATCCACGGATGAATACGGTGACCATCGCAGGCCCGGAGGAAACGGAGGAGCCTATTCCCGACGCTGCGGCTACCGCCGAAAACCGCGGGGCCCTGCTGACGGAGGTGGCGGAGATCTATGAGTTCCACACAGTCGCCCTGTACGATCTGGATGGCCGGCTGATCCAGGGGATCGCCGGTGCGCCGGGGAGCCTGAACAGCGGTTTCTTTGCTCTTTTGAAGGAGACGGACAATCTGACCACCGACTCCTCCACGATCTATCAGGGCAAGCTGGGCGTCACCATGGGGATGCCGGTGAAGTGGAATGGCGAGACCGCTCTCTATGTGGTGGGTGTCTATAAATACGACACCCTCAACGATGTCATCAGCAGCATCAATCTGGGAAGAACCGGCATGGCCTATATGGTCAACCGCCAGGGCGTTGTCACCAGCCATCCGGATCAGTCTCTGGTCCTCGACGGCAGCTCGCTGGTTCAGCTCAGCGGCGGAGACGGGGAGGCGGCGGAGCGTGTAACCACCGGTGAGACCGGAGCCACAGAGTTTTCCATCGACGGGGAGAAGATGCTGGTGGCGTTTTCGCCCATTCGGGGAACCCAGTGGTCCCTGGTCATCCAGATTCCCAAGGCGGACTATAACCACTTCATCAATGGAGCCATGCTGGTATCCATTCTGGCAACCCTGGTGGTTCTGGCTGTCTCCATGCTGCTGGTTCTGCGCCTTGCCCACTCCATCTCCCGCCCGGTGAAGCGTGTGACGGACCGGATGGTCGCGCTCTCCAACGGCGACCTGCACACCGAGGTGCTGGCCCTGGATACCGGCGACGAGCTGGAGGTTATGACAAAGACGCTGGACGCCACGCTGGAGAGCGTGAACCGGTACATATCCGACATTCAGCAGGTGCTGACCCGTGTGGCGGACGGCGATCTGCGCACCGAGCCACAGGTGGACTATATGGGCGACTTCGCGCTGATTCGCGGCAGCCTGTACACGATCACCCAGTCCATGAACGAAACTCTCCTCGGGTTCCGCGCCGCTGCGGACCGGCTGACAGCGATGGCGGAACAGCTCAGCGGGCAGTCTGTGCGGCTCCATCAGGCGTCCCTGGATCAGAACCAGTCGACTGAGGAACTGGTCCACGAGGTGGCCCATGTGAAGGAGCGGCTGACGGACGTTACACAGAGCAGCGGCCGGACCCGTTCCCAAACAGGGGAGATCATCCGGCGTATCCAGAGCGCCAACGAGCAGATGGCCGCCTTGTCCTCCGCCATGGACGATATCAGCGCCAATGCGCAGCAGATTACGAAGATCGCGAAGGACATCGAGGACATTGCGTTCCAGACCAACATCCTGTCTCTCAACGCATCCGTGGAGGCGGCCCGGGCCGGAGCCGCCGGAAAGGGCTTTGCGGTTGTGGCCAACGAGGTGAAGCGGTTGGCCACAAAGAGCGCCGAGGCGGCGCAGAGCGCCACAGAGATGGTCAATAACACCAAGGCGATCATTCAGACCGGCGTGGAGCTTACCGCGGACACCGCCGGTTCCCTCCGGGCAATTTTCGATGTCTCTGCCCAGATCAGCACCATTTCGGATCAGCTGGCAGCGGCGGTACAGGGCCAGGAGGCAGCTTTGAGCGTGATGGAGGAACGGATTGCCGTCATCTCCGACATTGCGGACCGCAATCTGCAAAACGCGGGAGAGACGGAGCAGTCCAGCGGCTCTCTGGCGAGAGAGGCGGAGGCCCTCCAGATCCAGGTGCGAAAATTTGTTTTGAAGGAGAGCGGAGACAGATGAGACGGATTTTTGCCATACTTTTAAGTGTACTGCTGGTGGCACCGGTGCTGACGGCCTGTGGGGATCAGGGCGGGTTCCAGGACGGATATTATACCGCGCAGATGTCTGAGTTCAGCCATGGCTGGAAGGAATATATCACTATTCTGGTAAAGGGCGGAAACATCATCTCCGTAGAGTACAACGCGGAGAACGCCAGCGGCTTCATCAAGAGCTGGGACAACACATACATGCAAACCATGCTCCATACCAACGGTACCTACCCCAACGAATACACCCGCTATTACGCCGGACAGCTTCTGGAGGGGCAGGGCCAGGGCGGGATCGACGCGATTACCGGGGCGACCTCTTCTCACGGAACATTTCAGCAGCTGGCCCAGGCCGTCCTGGAGCAGGCCCGGAAAGGAGACTCCAGCATTGTGATCGTGGAGACCGCTCACTGAGCTGCAAAGAACGGTTCTCAAAAGAGAACGGACCAAAAGGGAGAGACAGGCAATGCCTGTCTCTCTTTTTTTGCCGGGCTCAAGCGGCGTGGATACCGGCAAGGAACCGTCAGCGTGGAGAATGCGTCCTTTGACTTTGAGACGGCGCTGCTGTCTACGAACACGCCCAATCTGCCGGTCTCCGCCATTGCGGAGCGGGTCCGTCTGCCGGAGCGCTTTATGGGGCAGCACTGGCTGAATCCGCCCCATTTACTGCCGCTGTGCGAGATCGTTGCCGGCGAGAAGACGTCAGAGAGGAATGTCCGGCAAATGCGGGAGTGGGTCGCGGCGCTGAGGAAATGCCCCGTGATGGTGAAGGATATTCCCGGCTTTCTTATCAACTGTATCCAGGGAGAACCATGGAGTGGCTCTGCGAGGGAAACACCGGCATCGCCTCCGGTTTTTCCGGATGAACAGCAAAAAGGGCCCCGCCGCAAACTTGCAGCGGGGCGCCGCTTTTTCAAGGGCTTCCGCCTCTGCCCTTTCCCTGGCTCCCATCCATGACCGAAAGCTTTTCCACCCGCCGCCGGAATTCCGGAGAGGAGGAAAATTCCGCTTTCAAGAACAGGTCGATCAGTTCCTCCGCTACCGTAGCGCCCACAATCTGAGCTCCCAGCGCGATGATCCGCACGTCGTCATGCTCCACACATTGGTGAGCCGTATAGATGTCGTGGCAAACCGACGCGCGGATTCCCGGCACCTTGTTGCAGGCGATGCTCGCGCCGACGCCCGTTCCGCAGAACATGATTCCCCGCTGCGCCTCTCCGTTCAAAATGGAGCCGCAGACCAGCCGGGCAATATCCGGAAAATCCACCGGCTTCTCGTCATAGCTGCCGTGGTCGATAACAACATGCCCCTTCTCCCGCAGCTTCTCCAGCAGGGCCGCCTTCAAGCTGTAACCGGCATGATCGCTGCCAACCGCAAGTATCATCGTGACTCTTCCTTTCTTTCCTGTCGATTCAATACCGCAGAACCAAAAGCAGTGCCGGCAGCAGGACCAAGGAGCCCAGCGTGCTGCTCAGCACCGCGCTGGCCGCCAGCTTTCCGTCCAGCTGCCAGTCGTGGGAAAACGCTACAACATTGACCGCCGTCGGCATGAACATCAATACCAAAGCGACGCTCACTTCCGGAATCCCGCCAAACATCAGACGCAGCGCCGCCAGCAGGCCCAGCGGCAGCAGCAGCTGCTTGACCAGCAAAAAGCGTCCCAGCGCCGGAACAAGCAGGCCCTTCAGCCCCTGGCCCGCCAACTCGCAGCCCACAATCAGCATCGCCAGCGGTCCGGTCATGTTTCCCAATTTGCCCATGGTATGCGCCGCCACCGCCGGCAGGCGCACGCGGAACAGAAACAAAACCAGCCCCAAAACAACCGCCAGCATGATCGGAGTACAAAATTGCCGAAGCCCCGGCTTCTGCCGGGAGCCGGTCATCAGCCAAGCGCCCGCCGCCCATAGCACCGCCATGCTGATCAGAGAAAAGAACGCCGAGTAAACCGCGCCAAGCTCCCCGAACAGCATCCGGGCTATTGGATTTCCGATGTTTCCCGTGTTGCACACCGTCATCAAAATCGCGAAGAAGCGGCGCTCCATCCGATCCCCGGAAATCAGCCGCGCCCCCAGAAGGCCCAGCGGCAGCGTCAAGGCGAAGCTGGCCAAAGTGACCGCCAGCAGCCGCAGCAGAAAATCCCGCTCCGGGGGCAGGCTCGACTCCGTCATGGAATGGACCATCAGGCAGGGTACGCAGAGGTTCACCATCAGGCGGTTCATGCTGTCCACCATCCCGCCGGTAAAAAAGCCTTGCTTCCTCCCCACGGCGCCCGCAGACAAAAGCAGCAGGAAGCTTCCAATTTCCGTCAAAATCGCCGAATCCATGGCTCCCCCATAGAGTATATCATTTCCGAATTTAAAATTCGGCAATCATACAATTGGATTTCAGCCGTTTTGCCCGCCGCCTTAAACGGCGGCAGCCGCGAAACATGGCACATATTACTTCCGGCCTTTCCGTTCAGAAGTAATATACCCGGTTTCCCCCCGGCGCCTGCTTTACAGCTCATCAATGTAATCAATGTTAAACGCGTCTTTGCGCCGGGTCAAATTCATATCCTTGATCTCCAGCAGGGCGATCTCCATGAGATACTGCACCTCGCAGCCCTCTTCCACATGGCCGCAGAAGCTCTCATTTCCCGGGGCCGAGCAAACCATGTGGAAATGCGGGACACCGTTGAGCACCAGCCCCTGCATGGCGCACAGCTCAAAGGGCTTTTCCACCACCAGAAAATGGTTGGTGGCGTTGTCTTCCGTGTCCATGATGATATGCATGCTCAATTTGCGCAGGGAGCCAATCGCGGACAGCAGCACCGCGTTTTTAATATTCTTCTCCTCCAGCGCCTTCTGAACGCTCTCCAAAAGCAGCTCGCCTTTTCCCAGATGAATGACAAGGGTCCGGCCATACTCTTTCGCAATAAATTCTCTCATAGCTTCTCCAATCTGTAAATTTTCCCAGGTTTCCTCACCCCGAAACGCCCCGCGGCTGAGGCGCGGGGCAAAGGGCACACGAAAAATGAAAACGTTTTCTTTTTTAGCATAAATGGTGCCTGCCCAAAAAGCAAGAAAAAACTTCACCGTTTATAGAAAATCAACAAAATGACAAAACAAAGGCTGGCTTCTTATGCACTTTCACTAAGTTTATGTTCGCCCTCACCCCCGAGGAATCCCAAGGGAGTTGCCCGGCGTAATCGTGGGGTCGAAGATGTACTCTCGATTCGGCGTTTCGGGATGCTTGATCCGGCTGAGGATGGACTCTCCCACCTGTTCGCCGATGGCCGTCATGTCGAAACTGGCAGAGGTGGGCCGGGTCATCATCAGATCCATATTGCTGATGCCGTCGTAAGACACCAGGGATACGTCTTCCGGAACGCGGATCATGCTGCGGCGCAGCTCCTTGAGAATGCCGATGGTCATCATATTGTTCTGAGAGAGGATCGCCGTGGGCATGTGCTCCATCTGCCGCATGTGCCGAATCGCCTCCTCACCGCTTTGCAGCGTAAATTCGCCGGTATAGATATAGGGATAATCTCCGTTTACGGCAATCCCCACCTCCCCCATGGCGTCTGCGAACCCCTGAAAACGCTCAAAGCTGTTGCTCAAATGCGCCGGGCCGCGCACTACATAGATGTCCCGGTGCCCCATGGCCAGCAGCTGCTTTGTCAGCTTATAGCATCCCAGATAGCTGTTGGTATCGACCAGGTCCCCTCGAAACCCCACATTCATAATGCGGCGGTTCAAAAGGACAATGGGCGTCTTTTTGCTCATTTCCAGAATAAAATCATTGTTTAAGCCGGTGGTATTCAAAATCAGCCCGTCGATATTTTTGCTCATCAGCATCTGCAGGTAGTCCAGTTCCCTGTCCTTGCGGTTTCCGGTGCTGCACAGCATCAAATTGTAATTCTGACAGCTAACCATATCCTCCACCGTTCTTGCAATGGAGATATAGTAGTTATTGGAAATGTCGGATACCAAGAAGCCAATCGTGTATGTGCTGTTGGTCTTCAGGCTCTTGGCAATGGAATTCGGCACATAGCCCAGCCGTTTCGCGGTCTCCAGCACCCGCGCCTGCATAGCGTCCGTCACACAGGGATCGTGGTTCAGCGCCCGCGATACCGTGGCAAGCGAGACATTTGCCTCCCGCGCTATATCCTTAATCGTAGCCCGCTTCATAACATTACCTCTTCTAGTTTTAAATCTGCCTGCAAAGGACTGTATCGACAAAACAACTAAATTTCAGACTAAAAATTTGGTGTCTTTTTAGGATTGCCCAAGTACCGGAAGCGTGATATGATAACGTTTACACGAGGGTCTTATATTTATGTTCGCTCCATCATGTCCCTTATTATACCGTCCTTGTACGGCTTTTGGCAAGGTAAATTTTTTGCCTTAAAATGTAAACGTATTCATTTGTGAAAGTGAGGCGCGTCCATGAAAGTCGGCTGCACCGCGCATATCCCGGAAATTCCCTCCATACATGCCATGGGATTTGATTTTGTCGAGCTGCGGGGGCGGGAGGTTTCCGCGCTCTCCGGCCCGGAGATGGACGCGCTGGAGCGGCAGATAGATCAGCTTTCCCTGCCCTGCCTGTCTTTAAACGCCTACTGTCCTCCCGGCATTGTGATCGCCGGCCCCGGTTTTGACCTCAGACGCGGGCGCGATTACGCCGAAGCCCTGGCGCGGCGGGCCGCGCGATTGGGTGTCGCGGTCATCGGCATCGGTTCTCCCTCCTCCCGCCGTTTGCCCAAGGGGTTCGACCGCCGCCTGGCCTGGGAGCAGGCCCGCGCCTTCACCTCGGAAACCGCGGAGGCTTTTGCGAAATACGGCATCAAAACAGGCTTTGAGGCTTTGGGGTTTTGCTTCTGCAACTTTATCAA
Source organism: uncultured Oscillibacter sp. (assembly GCA_910576845.1). Classification (GTDB taxonomy): domain Bacteria; phylum Bacillota; class Clostridia; order Oscillospirales; family Oscillospiraceae; genus Oscillibacter. Next base: position 17,193 of record CAJTJA010000019.1, on the reverse strand, counting down.
CCATGTGGAGGAGGCCCTCAAGCTCTCCGAAAGCCTGGACCACGCTCACGCGGGCCTGACCCTGGACTTTTACAATATGGAGCGCGCCCAGGAAGACGGCATGGCGCTTGACCGGTGCGCCCCCCATATTCTCCATGTGCACATCTCGGATGACCTCAATGGAGACCACGAAAAACGGGCCTTTCTCCGGGCGGATAGGTTCGCGGTTCACCGGGAGCGCCTCCGCCGTTTGGTGGCCGTCCATTACGACGGCACACTGAGCCTGGAGGTGGACATCCCCTCCGGCCCGGCCGCCGCGGAAAGCCTGGCTTTTCTCCGCGGGACTATCGCAGAGTTCCACGCTTGACGGCATGGGAAGCAAGACCGCTTCCCGTCCTCCTTCCGCAAAAGCCGCCGCGGATTATGCAGACCTGGTCAAGCACAAAAAAGCTGACATTTTTGTCAGAAAGGATTGGTTTTATGGCAAAGCGAACGAAGGTTATTATCTCTGCCGCCATCACTGGCGCAATCCACACGCCCACAATGTCCCCCTATTTTCCGGCGTCTCCCGAGCAGATATCCCGGCAGGCGGTGGACGCCGCCAAGGCGGGCGCGGCCGTGGTGCATATCCACGCCCGCAGGGATGACGGGATGCCGGTGGGAGATTTCGCCACCTTCCGCAGGATTCTCTCCGCAATCCGGCGGGAAACCGATGCCGTCATCGGCATCACCACCGGCGGCGCCAATGGCATGTCCACAGAGGAGCGTTTTTCCGTCATCGAGGAGTTTCAGCCGGAAATGGCCTCCGCCAACGGCGGCTCCATGAATTTCTGTTACCACAAGCTGGCGGCCCAGCTCCAGAATCCCCTGCATGAATGGGAAGTTCCCTATGTAACCCGCACTTATGACAACGTATTCAAGAATACGTTCCAGGATATGGAGTATTGTATTCGGACCATGAACAAATACGGCACGCTGCCCGAGTATGAGGTGTTCGATTACGGCCAGCTGAGCAATCTGGCATTTTTCAAAAAAGAGGGCGTCATCACACAGCCGATTTACATCCAGTTTGTCCCCGGCGTCATGGGCGGGTTCCCGATGTCCAATGAAGGCATGCTGTTCATGATCGACCAAGCCAAGAAGCTGCTTGGCAGCGATATTCAATACAGCACGGTAGCAGGCGGACGCCGGATGTTCCGCTATGCCACCATGATGGCCCTGCAGGGAGGCAACGTCCGCGTGGGCATGGAGGACGGACTGTATATCACGCCCTCCGGCGAGCTGGCCGTCAGCAACGCGGCGCAGGTGGCTAAAATCAAGGGGATTCTGGAAGCTTTGGACTATGAGATCGCAAGCCCCGGCGAGGCCAGGGAGCTGCTGCATCTCAAGGGCGGGGATAAGGTGAATTTCTAATGAAACTGGATCACGCGCAGATTATGGAGATCATCCCTCACCGGGACCCTATGCTGCTGGTAGACACGGTGGAAAAAATGGAGCCCGGCGTAGAAATTACAGCCTCCTTTCATGTCAGCCCGGACCGGGAGATATTCAAAGGCCATTTCCCTTCCAAGCCTGTTCTCCCCGGCGTTTACTCTGTGGAGTGCATGGCTCAGACCGCGGACATCCTGCTGTTGTCCTGCCCGCGTTACAGCGGAAAAATCCCTCTTTTCCTTGGCATCAACAATGTCCGCTTCCTGAAAAAAATTGCTCCGGGGGACACCATTGAAATCCGTGCGAGGCTGGTTTCCGAACGCTTGGAAAAAGCCATCGCCACCTGCTCCGCAGAAATTTACAATCGAAGCGAACTGGCCGCCTCCGGCGACGTTACGCTGGCGATGCGCTGACGGGGTAATGTCCATATGCGTGTATTGATGATTGACGCGGGTCCCGTTCCAGGCTCTTCCACCTCCGTCGCCCTGGACGAGATTCGCCGCCAGCTCCAACGGGAGGATGTCGAGTGCGATCTCGTTTATACCGGCGGCCAGCAGATACAAAGCTGCCTGTTTTGCGGCCGCTGTAAAGATTTGGGGCGCTGTGTCCTGGACGACTGCCTGAATCCCATCTTAGAGCGGGCCGCCAGGGCGGACGGCTATATCTTCGCGAGCCAAAGCCATTACGGCGTGGCTTCCGGGAGCCTGGCCTCCCTGATTCACCGTTTCGTCACCGCAGACCGCACCTGCGTGGGAAAACCCGCAGCTGCCGTCGTCACCTGCCGGCGCAGCGGCGCCACTTCGGCCTTATCCGAGCTGAACTCCTTCTTCGCCATGAAGTCTATGCCCATCGTCACCTCCTCTTATTGGAACCTTCTGGTGGGCAGCACGCCTGAATTGGCCCGTCAGGACCTGGAGGGCCTTCGCACCATGCGGAATCTGGCCCGCAATATGGCCTGGCTCCTGAAGAGTCTCGACGCGGGACGGCAGCAAGGGATTTCCGCTCCTGCTCTGGAATAATCAAACGCTTTTATAAGGAGGACGCAGCACGTGAATCCAAACAAAGTCGTCGTGGCGGGAGCCGGGGTGATGGGCGCTTCTCTGGCGCAGGTATACGCCATCGCGGGCTACAATACCGTCGTATACAACCGCGGGGAGGAAGGGCTCCAGAGGGGCAGGCGCCTGATCGGCATCAACCAGGATACGATGGTGAAAGAGGGCCTGCTTACCCGGGAGGACTCCGAATCCGCTCTGTCGCTCCTGTCATTTACCACAAATAAATCCTGCTTTCAGGACTGTGCCCTGGTAGTGGAAAACATTGTTGAGCGCATGGAAGCCAAACAGGCTTTTTTCGCCGAAATATCGGAAATTGTTTTGCCGGAAGCCCTGCTGGCCACCAACACCTCCGGCCTCCATATCACAGAAATCGCCACGGCCTGCAAGCGCCCCGAGCGCTTTATGGGCCAGCACTGGCTGAACCCGCCCCACCTGCTGCCCCTGTGCGAGATCATCGCCGGGGAGAAAACCAGCCGGGAGAACCTCCAGAGGATGCGCACGCTGGTGGAGGGCCTGGGCAAGCAGCCGGTCATCGTCAAGGACATCAACGGCTTTATCATCAACCGCATCCAGTTCGCCGTCCTGCGGGAGGCCCTGCACATCGTGGACATGGGCGCGGCTACCATCGAGGACGTGGACACCGTGCTGAAAGCCGGCATGGGCCTGCGTTATGCCGCCCTGGGCCCCTTCGGCGTGGCGGACTTCGGCGGCCTGGATACCTTCGACCATATCAACCGCTACCTGAACGCGGAGCTCTGCGACTCCAAGACCGGAAACGAGCGGCTGCGCAAGCTGGTGGAGGAGGGCAGGCTGGGCCTGAAAACCGGCGCCGGCTTCTACGACTACTCCGGCGGCAGGGCCGGCGAGGCCATCCGGGAGCGGGACCGCATGTACATTGAATTGGCCAAGGTTCTGTATTTCAAGGATAAGAAGCGAGGGGAAGAGCATGCGCAGTGATTTGATGAAAAACGGCGTGGACCGCATCCCCCACCGGGCTCTCTTCCGGGCCCTGGGCCTGACGGACGAGGAGCTGTCCCGGCCCATCATCGGCGTGGTTTCCGCCAAGAATGAGATTATCCCCGGCCATATGCACCTGGACAAAATCGCCGAGGCGGTGAAGGCGGGCATCCGCATGGCGGGGGGAACTCCCATCGAGTTCCCGGCCATCGGGGTCTGCGACGGTATCGCCATGAACCACGAGGGCATGTTCTTCTCCCTGCCCAGCCGGGAGCATATCGCCGATTCCGTGGAGATCATGGCCAACGCCCATCCCTTTGACGGCCTGGTATTTATTCCCAACTGCGACAAGATCGTACCTGGCATGATCATGGCGGCCCTGCGGGTGAATATCCCCTCCATCTTCTGCTCCGGCGGGCCTATGCTGCCCGGCCGGGCCAACGGGAAAAAGGCGGCCCTGACCGATGCCTTCGAGGCTCCTGGAGCCCTCCGCGCCGGCAAGCTGACGGAGGCGGAGGCCCGGGACATCGAGGAGCACTCCTGCCCCGGCTGCGGGTCCTGCGCGGGTATGTTCACCGCCAATTCCATGAACTGCATGACGGAAATCCTGGGTCTTGGCCTCCCCGGCAACGGCACCATCCCCGCCGTGGAAAGCCAGCGGATCCTGCTGGCAAAGCATGCGGGCATGAAGATTCTGGAGCTGGTCAAAGAGGACGTCTGTCCCCGTGACATTGTGACGGACAAGGCCATCCAAAACGGCCTGGCTGCCGACATGGCACTGGGCTGCTCCACCAACACCATGCTGCATCTGCCCGCCATCTGCCGCGAGGCGGGTCTGGCCTTCGACCTGAAGGGAGTCAACGCCGTCAGCGGCGCGGTGCCCCATCTGGTGAAGCTAAACCCGGCGGGTGTCCACTGTCTGGTGGACCTGAACAACGCCGGGGGCTTAAGCGCCGTGATGAAGCGGCTGGACAGCCTGGGCCTTATCGACCCCACCGCCCGCACCGTGGATGGAACCTGGGCGGACCGCATCGCCCAGACGGAGATCACAGACGAGGAAGTCATCCGCACAAAGGAGAACGCCTATTCCCAGACCGGCGGACTTGCCGTTCTGTACGGCAATCTGGCTCCCGACGGCGCGGTGGTGAAAAAAGGCGCGGTGCTGCCGGAGATGCTGGTCCACACCGGCCCCGCCAAGTGCTTCGACAGCGAGGAGGCCTGCTGCGAGGGCCTGTACGCCGGGAAGGTCCAAGCGGGCGACGTGGTGGTAATCCGCTACGAGGGCCCCAAGGGCGGCCCCGGCATGCGGGAGATGCTGTCCCCCACCGCCGCCCTGGCGGGCATGGGGCTGGACTCCACCTGCGCCCTGGTGACGGACGGGCGGTTCTCCGGGGTAAGCCGCGGGGCCTCCATCGGGCACGTCTCCCCCGAGGCGGCGGCGGGCGGCCTGATGGCCTACATCCAGGACGGCGACCGGATCGCCATTGACATCCCCAACCACTCCATCCAGCTGCTGGTTTCTGCGGACGAGATCGAGGCCCGGAAGGCCAGGACCAAACCCCGGCCGCCCCGGCAGGTCTCCGGCTATCTCAAGCGCTATCGGGCTATCGTCACTTCCGCCAGTCAGGGCGCGATTCTGGACGGCGGTGATCTCTGAGTTCCATTCGATTTTGAATCTTCCCGGCTGCCTCGCGGTCTGCCCTTCTGCGGGCCTTCTCCAAAGCCGCCCGCTTCTCTCCGGCTCCAGAGGGGAAATGAAATAAAAGAATTGACAACAGAAAACCTGTATGGTAATATAAGATTGGTAGATTGTAAACGTTTTCTTTTGTCTGCTGCCCCACAGGCTCCAGCCAGATGGAAGATCCCGGCTTTCTCTCATTTGATTCGCCAGGACCGGTTAACAAATCTGTCCTGTTGAATTGGAAGAGAGGTTTTTCCGAAAATGTAAACGTTTCCTTCTCGGATTAACCGGCACTCTTCTCTTCCAACATTCCATTAGGCCACACAAACGATTAGGAGGAAAAACATGAAAAAGGTACTGTCTCTGATCCTGGCCGCACTGATGGCGCTGTCTTTGGCTGCCTGCGGCGCCAAAGAGCCTTCCGGCGGCACTTCCAGCGGCACTTCCGGCGGAACCTCTTCCACCAATCCCCCTGCGACCGCTCCTGCCGATTCTTCCGATTATCCCAGCAAAACGATTGAAATTGCCGTTCCTTACGCTGCCGGCGGTGGTCAGGACGTATGGGCCCGCATCACGGCCAACTATATGATGAAGTACATGGGTGAAGGCGCCAATATCATTGTCAACAATGTAACTGGCGGAGGCGGCGTCACAGGCGCCACATACATGGCCACTTCTGAAAACAGCGGTTACTATCTGGGTTCCATCGTGCCCTGGCAGCTGACCGATCAGTTTGTCCAGCACGATATCCCCTATGATGAAACCAGCTTTGAGCCTGTCGGTGTCGGTTCCTTCGACTGCAATTTCATCATTGTCTCCCCCAAGCTGGGCGTCGGCACCTGGCAGGAATTCGCCGATTTGGTAAAAGCCAACGACGGCGAGATCACCATGGCTATGGGCGGCAACTGGAATGTGCACGATTTCCTGCGTCTGAAGGTGGAGGACTATCTGGGAGCCTCCTTTGCCCGCATGTCCTATGACGGCGGCGCCAGCGCCCTGGCCGCCGTTATGAGCGGCGACGCCGACTGCGCGTCCGTGTCTATCTCCGAGGCTCTGTCCGCCATGGAGAGCGGCGATGTGATCGCCATCTGCGTCACCAGCGAGGAACGCACGGAGACCGCTCCCGACGTCCCCTCTCTGGCGGAGATGGGCGTGGATATCGTCCACGGCCAGTGGCGCGCCCTGACGGTTCCCTCCGGCACCTCCGATGATGTCAAGACTTATCTCTCCGATATTTTGGCCCAGGTCTTTGCCGATCCCGGCTATATCTCCGAGTGCAAAGCCGCCGGTCTGGACCCTGTCGACTACAGCGGTTCCGGCGCGGAAGAGTATGTTGCAAATGATTTCGTCTCCTTGAAAGCTCTGGTTGATTCCTTCGGAATCACGCCTGATTACGAGCTGTAACGCTCTCTCCAATCACAACTCCTTGGGCCGCTGCGCGTCTGCGCAGCGGCTCAACGAGAAGCGGAGCCTTCCATATCTTTTGAAACAGCGGACTGCACGATCTTTCAATACAATGCTGGCCGGTCATTCTTTTGCCGATTTGGCAAACCCTATGTGGAAAGACCAGAATTGAGGTGTCTAACGTGGCAAACTGGAAAAGCGACTCCATTGTCTGTGTCCTGCTTCTTTGCTTTTACGCAGTAATGTTCCATGAGAGTATTGGATTGAAGAAGGCTGCACAAGCCTATCCTCAGGTCCTTATTATAATCTGCACCATCTTGACAGTGGCCCTGCTGGCAAAGTCCCTCCTCGCCCGGCGCAGGGAGGAAGCCGGCGCGCAAAGCGCGGAGAATGCGCGTCTCAGTCTTATGGTCATCCGCGACATTGCGGTGATCTGCGCTGCCATGATCGCGTATACGGCCCTGATTCGCGTCTTGGGATACGTCACAAGCTCGGTCCTGTTTATAACCGGCGTTTTGCTTTTTCTGCGAATCAGAAAATGGCATGTGGTTGCCGCCGTCAGCTTCGGCACCACATTGTTCCTATGGTATATGTTCAACAATCTGCTCGGCATCCTGCTCCCTGCGGGCGTACTGATTTGAGCATCCCGATATGTATGAGGTAGCGTTATGGAATTTGAACTGATTCTATCCGGCTTCTCGGCCACCCTGCAGCCGCAGAACCTGCTGTTTATTATGATAGGCCTGCTCTTCGGCGTTTTTATCGGCTCTCTGCCCGGCATGACCGCCACCATGGGCGTGGCCGTCATGGTGCCGTTTTCCTATTACCTGCCCCCCGATACCGCTATGCTGCTGATGAGCGGCGTGTTCTGCGGCGCTATTTTCGGAGGCTCTATTTCTGCCGTCCTGCTGGGCATTCCCGGCACGCCCGCCTCCGTCCCCACCGCGTGGGAGGGATTTCCCCTGGCAAAGCGGGGCGAGGCAGGCCGCGCCCTTCACTACTGTACCGCCGGTTCCGTGTTCGGAGGCGTCGTCAGCTCCGTGGCGCTGCTGCTGTTTGCGCCCATTCTAGCGGAATTTGCCCTGAAATTCGGCGCTCCCGAAACGATGATGCTGGCTATCTTTGGCATGACCGTCGTCTCCTCCCTCACGGCCGGCAATATGCTCAAGGGCGGCATCATCGCCTTTTTGAGCCTCCTGCTGGCCTGCATCGGACAGGACCCCATCAATGGTTATTCCCGCTTCACCTTTGGCAACCCCCAGCTGATTGGGGGGCTGTCCCTTGTTCCCGTGCTGATCGGCGTCTTTTCCCTGCCCGAAGTCTTCAACCTGGTAGAGGAAATTGTCCGCACGCGGGACCAGGCCCATGAGACCAGGCGCATAAAAGTGGGTTCCATGAAAATCTCTTTCAAGGAGATGCTGAGCCACGCCGTCACGATGGTCAAATCCGCCGTCATCGGCGTTGTCATCGGCATTATTCCCGCCGCCTCCGCCGACGTGGCCGCTTTCCTGGCGTATAACGAGTCCAAACGCGCCTCAAAGCACCCCGAGACCTTTATGAACGGCGAGGCCGACGGCCTGTTGGCTTCCGAAACCGCCAATAACGCGGTAACGGGCGCGTCCCTGATTCCGCTGCTGACGCTGAGCATCCCCGGCAGCGCCCCCGCCGCGCTTTATCTCGGCGTGCTGTATGTCAACGGCCTGCGCCCCGGCACCACGCTGTTTGAAAAGAACGCCGCCACCGTATACACCCTGATGGCCGGATTTCTGGTGGTCAATATCCTCATGTATCTTGTGGGCCTGGCGTACTGTAAAATTGCCGGAAACGTTGTGCGCGTGCCCAGAGAGATTTTGGTCCCCATCATTCTGGTGCTGTGCGTCGTCGGTTCCTTTGCCTGTAATCACAACTGGTTTGACGTCTGGGTCATGTTTTTGATCGGCGCCGTCAGCTATTTTCTCTCCAAACGGGGTTTCCCCCTGTCTCCCATCGCATTAGGCCTGATCCTCGGCCCCATTTTCGAACCCAGGCTGGCACAGACGCGCACCATGTTCAAGGGTAATTTCCTGCTTCTGTTTACCCGCCCCATCTGTGTAGTATTTATGGTTCTCATCGTCGTCTCCTTAACGTGGCCGTTTATTCGCGCCGGACTTAAAAAGCTGAAGAAATCGCCGGATTAAACGAACCGCAAAGCCCTATGCAAACGAACCATATCTGAAAATCGATCTTAACCGCTTATAGCGCAAAAGTCCTGAAATTGCAAAATTTCAGGACTTTTTATTCATTTCCGCAGCCGAATTATCCGGCGTAAGATTTGGGCCGGCGCTTTGGCCCAAGCCCTCCGCTTTTCCCTTCCGGAATATTTGCGGGCGGACTGCCGTCCGGCAAGAAAATTTAACGCAGAGGGCCATAAAAAATCCGTCGTTTAGGCGTTTTTTCATTTTTCCGACAGGGTCCTTATTTATCCCGCTTCCGAGGGCCCTTCTCCCCGGTCCGCAAACCGCACGGTGAAGCGGGTCTCTCCCCCTCCGCTCTCCGCGCTGATCTCTGCGCCGTGCCGGGCGGCGATCTGCCGGGCGATGGTCAGTCCCAATCCCGTACCGGAGCGGTTTCCCCCACCCCCGGCCCGCCAGAAGCGGTCGAAGATATGGGGCAGCTCCTCCGGCGGAATACCCCGGCCATGGTCGCTCACCCGCACGGCAAAGGCACCCGCTTCCCGCTCCAGGGCAAGCTCCACCGCGCCGCCGGGGTCGGAGAATTTTACCGCGTTGTCCAGCAGGATCATCAGCAGCTGCCGCACACGTCCGTAGTCCCCCGTCAGCAGGTACGCCTCCTCCGGGCAAAGAACAGAGACGGATATTTCTTTTCCCCGCGCGCTCTGGCGGATGGCCCGCCCGGCATCCCGGACCACATCGCAGAGGTTGACTTCCTCCGCCTCCAGGCGGAACTGAACGTCCTGCAAACGGGACAGGTCCAGCAGATCGTTGACCAGCCGTTCCAGGTGGCGGCTTTCCGCCAGCATCTGGGCATAGTAGGCCGACACCTCCTCCCGCCGGCTGACCGTGCCGTCCTGAAGCACCTCCAGAGAGCCCCGGAGCACCGCCACAGGGGTCCGCAGCTCGTGGGAGACGTTGGCCACAAAATCCTGCTTCAGCTGGTCCAGAGCCGCCCGCTGCGCCTCGGCGGCGTCCAGCCGCTCCGCCAGGCGGTCGATCGTCCGGGCCAGCTGGCCGATTTCGTCCGGCTGGTCCACGGCGGTTTTGGCGGTGTAGTCCCCCTCCGCCAGCCGCAGCGCCGTTTTCCGCATTTGTTCCAGCGGGGCGGTGAACCTCCAGGACAGCCACACCGCCGCCCCGCCCGCCAGGGCCAGGGCCGCCGCCGCTCCGGCGCACAGGATGGCCAGCGCCTGTTCCACCGCCTCGTTCACACCGCTGATGGGGGAGTGCAGCAAAACAGCCCCGGAGACACCCCCCTCCAAGAGAATCGGGACGCCCACGGTCAGGGCGGGAGCGTCCAGCATATCGGAAAACCCCTCTCCCCAGGCGTTTTCTCCGGAGAGGACCCGCTCCACAATGTCCTCCGCCCCGGCGGGAAGGCTATTTCGAAGCATCCGGTCCCGCCCGGGCGCCAGGAGGCTCTGGTCCGTATCCACAATCCAAATTTCTCCCGCGGCCAGCTCATTCAAAAAGCGCAGATAGGCGCCATAGCCCCCCCGTCTGCCCCGGCCCGTACCGGCCCCTTTTTCAAAAGAGGCCAGGGTTTCGGCCACAGAGGCCGCCTGGGCCTCCATCGCCTCCCTGTTGACGGAGACGGTATGCCGCCGGAAGGCGGAGGCGTATACCCCGCCCAGCACGGCGGCGAACAGCACCAGCACCGCCGCGAAACAGGCGGCCAGCTTCCAGACCATTTTCCGTCTCATGACAGCACCTCGAATTTATAGCCCACGTTCCGGATGGTGCGAATCTCCCAGGACGGGTGGGGCACCGCGTCCAGCTTGGCCCGGAGGCGCTTCATGTGGGAATCCACCGTCCGGGGGTCCCCATAGTAGTCATAGCCCCATAGGAGGTCCAGCAGCATCTCACGGGTATAGGCCCGGCTCCGGCCATGGACCAGGGTCCACAGCATGTCCACCTCCCGCTTGGTCAGCCGCACCGGTTTGCCGTCCACGAAGACGCTGTAATCCTCCAGATTGACGCACAGTCCCGCCTCCCGCAGGAGCTTCCCCGGCTCCTCCGTTCCCCGGCTGATCCGCCGCAGCACCGCCCGCACCCGGGCCATGACCTCGCTGGGAGAGAAAGGCTTTACAATGTAGTCGTCCGCTCCGATGTCCAGGCCCATAATCTTCTCAAAGTCCTCCCCCCGGGCGGTAATCATGATGACGGGGACGTTGGACTCCCGGCGGATCTCCCGGCATACCTGGAAGCCGTCCAGCTCCGGCATCATCACATCCAGCAGGACGATCTGGGGCGGCTGGGCCCGGAAGGCCTCCAGGGCCTGCCGCCCGTCCAGAGCCGTCACCGGCTCAAACCCCTCCCGCCGCGCCGCGCTGGACAGAATATTCAAAAGCTGGGGATTGTCGTCCGCAATCAGCATCCGAGCCATCACAGGTTCCTCCATCTCCGTTATATAGAATAAAGTATAGCATCAATTTATGGCAGGAGTATGTCAGAGAGCGAAAAAAGCCGGAAAAACATCATCCGCCTGCCACACAGCTGACGCAAAGGCGCGGTAGGATACCATTACCGAAAGGGAAATTTGAAAGGAGCGACTCTTATGAAGCATCTGAAAAACCTCACTGCCTGTTTTGCCGCCGTCCTCACCCTCACCACCGCCGCGCTGGCGGCCTCCGTCTATGAGACTCCCGCCGAAGCGGCAACCGGCGTCACAGGAAAAACGCTGGAGGAGGTTATTGCAGAGCGCCAGTCCGGCATCAGCTATGGGGCCATTGCCGCCGGGGCCGGAGCTCTGGAGGAATTCCAGGCGGCGGTACAGGAGCTTTGGGAGGAGGCCCTGGAAAGCCGCGTGGCGGAGGGAACGCTGACGCAGGAGCAGGCGGACGCCCGGCTGGAGGCTATCCGGCAGCGGCAGGAGGCCTGCGGCGGAACCGGCGGCTGCGGTCTTGGCGGCATGGGCTGCGGCATGGGTGCAGGCCGCGGCTGGGGCCGGAACGGCGGCTGCGGCTTTGGCATGGGCCTGCGGAACGGCTTTTGCATTTATTCATGAACCCAGGGCCTGTTCACATAAGGCCCTAGGAGACAGAGCGGGGCGCATGCGCCCCGCTCTGTTCCAGCCTGTCAGAAAAGTATCTTCAACAGCCTGCAAAGGTATAAAAAAGCAGGCTGTTTTCACAGCCTGCCCATCCGAATTTCGTCCTTTCGCCAAAAGGGTATGGAAGCAGGGAGATCGTCAAGCACAGAAAGCCGTCAGCGGACATGCTCATATAGAGCCTGCCCCCGCGGAAAAATCGGGCCAATGGCCGGGGGCCGTTCCCGGCACAGTCAGCTCCCGCCGCCCTGCGCCTCCCTCCCCTCTTCCGCGCGGCAGGCAAATCCCCAGGAGATGGCCCCGGTGGGACACACGGATTTGCACTTCCCGCAGCGGATACACTCGGGACTATTGATATTTTTCGTCACATCCACATTCATAGGGCACGAGCGCTCACATTTTCCGCACTCCACGCACTTGCCCCCGTCCAGGCGCATCTGATAAAGGCTGAATCGGTTGAACAGAGCGTAAAAGGCTCCCAGGGGACAAAAATACTTGCAGAACGGCCGGTGCATGATTGCGGACAGCGCCGCTATGACCGCCAGCAGCAAGATTTTCCATTCAAACAACGCTCCGGCCGCTTTCCGGAGGCTTTCGTTCGCCAGCAGCAGGGGGATTCCGCCTCCCAGGGTTCCGGCGGGGCAGATGTACTTGCAGAAATAGGGAGAGGCGATGCCCGTCTCCGTGGGCGCGAAAGCCGGCAGGAGAATTACCGCCGCCAGCAGGATCACATACTTTACATACCGCGCGGGGCGGTCAATCAAGGCGGGCGCCTCGGCCTTTGGCACGGGAATCTTATGCAGCAGGTCCTGCACCAGCCCGAAGGGGCACAGCAGCCCGCACACCGCCCGTCCCAGCACCGCGCCGAAGAGCATCAGCGTCCCCAGCACATAAAAGGGGAAGCCGCTTTTCCGGCCGCCCAGCACCGCCTGCAAAGAGCCGATGGGACAGGCCCCCAGGGCCCCCGGACAGGAGTAGCAGTTCAGCACGGGGACACAGAACGCCTTGGTGCCTCCGGTGAAAATTTTCCCCTTCCGAAAGCCTATGGCATAGCCGTTGAACAGCGCGGCAGACAGCAGCTGCACAGCGCGCTGAAAGGACAGAACGGGCTTTTTTCTCCCTTTTACCCGATCCCGATGCACTCCAGGCATATCCGCACCGCCTTTCCCAGAACCTCCCGGTATTCTCCGCGGGCAGCGCCAATCGCGATAAACGCCGCCGCTGCCGTCAGGACAGCGACAGGCGCCCGGCGTATCTTAGACTTCAACGCTGATCTCCGCCTTTCCCGCCTCTTTCAGCACCTTGTTTACCGCCGCGGTATATACTTCGGCCAAATCCGGCCGGCGGCCCTCAATCTTCTCTCCCACAATTTCGCCCTCGCTGTTCACAAAAACAGTGGTGGGAAAGAGCATCTGGGAATACAGAATGGCCTCGAAGCTCTCATCCCCATCCAGTAAGGTGACGCCCTCATATCCGCTGGAAGCCAAAAACTCCTTGGTGCCTTCCAGATCATCCAAAGCATCGATGCAGATGGTTATCAGCTGGACATTGTCCGGCAGGGCCTTGGCATAGGCCGCCAGGTCCGGCATCTCAGCGCGGCAGGGGTTGCAGAACATCCCCCAGAAGTTGACGATGGTAATATCCTTGTCCTTGATATCATCCTGGGTGAAGGTCTCTCCGTCCAGGGTGTCGGCCGTGAAGGAGGAAAAGGAAATACCGGCTGCGTCATCGGAGCTGCCGGCCGCATCACCGGAGACGCCGGCCGCGTCATCGGAACCGCCTGTCGTATCACCGGGACCGCCGGCCGCATCGCCGGAGCAGCCGGTCAGAACCGCCAGAGCAAGGATTACGCCAAGAAGAAGTGCCGTCCATTTTTTTGTTCTCATTGCAGAAGTCTTCCTTTCCTTTTAGTCGGGGACCAGGGACTCTTTGAAAGCAGCGGAACGCCCCTTGTCAATCAAAGGTAAGCTCCCCTGTGTTATATGACGGAGCATCGCCGGATTATTGTACTAGCCCCGCCGGGAAAATGGGTGAACAAACCGTAAACAGCCCCTGATAACTCCGGAAAATTCAGTAAAAGCGGCCCTGCCCTCCCCGGCTCTGCCATTTACAGTCCGCCCTGAAAAGAAGCAAGGAGAGCGGCACGCGGCGCGTGTCCCTCTCCTTATAAATCCGTGAGGCCTCAGAACTTTTCGACATTCCGCGGCCCTGCTCCAAAGCCGCGTTTCCGGCGGCCTGAGAGACGGTTTCCCCCGCTCCGCCCGCTTTTTTCAGGCCTCCGCGGCCCCATCCTCCAGGCTGTGGGTCCGCAGATAATCCAGCCAGACTCCGCACCCGGCCGGATTCAGATGGATGCCGTCAAAGTTCCAATCCGCCGGAAGCAGCCCCTCTTCGTCGGTAAGGCAGGCCGCCACGTCCAGAAAGTAGCAGTTCTTTTCCTCTGCCAGCGTCTTGATGATATCGTTATAGACGGAAATCCGCTCGTTGTTCACATAGCTCTTTTTCGCTTCCTGCGCCGCGCTGACCGGCGGAATGGACTGAAGCGCGATCTTCGCGTCCGGGTGATCCTCCCGAACCCGGTCAATGACATTGGCGTACTGATCGTGAAAGTTCTCCGTTTTTGCCCAGCCCAGCTCATTGATGCCCAGCATGATGTAAATCTTGTCACACGCCTGATCCGACAGCGCGTCCAGCAGGGGAATTTTCCGTCCGCCCTTGGTCTCCCAGGTTTTTTTGGTAAACACGGATTCCACCGTGGCTCCCACGGCGGTATAAAAGCGCCCGGTTTTCAGCCCGCTGTAAAGGAAGAGGCCCTCGGTCCGGGAGTCCCCCAGGAACACGGCGCTGTCGAAATATGTATCCGCAACCGCCTCCGTCTCCGGAACCGGGCCGAAAACCGCTTCCGGCTCCCCGGAGGCCTCCAGGGGTACAGCCGCGCCGGAGGTCTCCGGAGGCGCGGTCCTTTCTCCGGGGACCGCCGCCGGTTTTCCTCCGTCATCCGCAGACGCCGGGCAGGCTTCGTAAAACACAGATTCCGCCGCATTCTCCAAAGGAGAGCTCACCGCAGCCCCGCTGGATGCGCCGGTGGTCAGCAGCAGGGCCGCCGCCGCCAAAGCTGCCGCGGCGCTGGACAGATGATGCTTCCGTTTCCCTTCCATAAGCCCGATTCCTTCCTCATCTATCTTCATCCCGCCTTCCCGCAGCGGGGAGGTGGAAATCATCTGTCCTTATTATACCCGAAAAACCGCGAAAAAAGTCGAAACAATTTGTTAAAAATTTGGTGACAAATTGTCTCAATTTATCCGGGCATATCCTGCCTTCCATCCATCATGGACAGCGCACCTGCCAGCGGCCTGAATGAGCCGGGAACCTCCTCTCCGGATTTGACGGGCGTCCGGCAGCGCGGATAACGCCGCCAGCGCCTGCCTTTGCCCTGAAAACCGTGCGCCCCCCTGCTGATCGAAGCTATATTCAATTTACATACAATTTACGCGGAAGCTCCCGGTTCCCATGCCGGGAAATCAGGCCCGCAGGCTCTCGGGATAAGCCCCCTGCTCATGAAGCTCCCGCAGAGCCTGAACCACCGTTTCCCGGTCCTGCCGGTATGTCATGCCGAACCATTGCGCGGCGGAGGAAAGCACGGAAACCTTCAGCCGTCCCTCCCGGAGCTGCCGGTCCACCATGTCCGGCAGGAGCCGCTCCGCCCGGACATCATCCCCGGCGGCCCGGAGAAAATCCTCAAAGTCCTGGCGGAGCGCCGGGAAGATGGAGGGCATGAAGCCCCAGAAGTTCATGGATACCAGCGCCTCGGGGTCCAGAAGCCGGTCCGCTTCCGTATCCCGGAGCGTGCCGTCCGGATAAAGCTGAATATTCCGGGTTTCCTGAACGCTGTCCAGAAATCCCTCCTTCCGGGCACACAGCCCCCGGGTAACGGTGCCGTGGAGGCTGGCCGTATTTTTCAGAAGATAGCCCACCATAGCGGCGCAGCCCTCCTCCGGCAGGCCGCGGAGTTCCCGGGCCATCGCCCGGTAAGCGTCCAAGCCGTAAAAATCGTCGGCGTTGATGACGCAGCAGGGTTCCCGCACCTCCTCCGCGGCGCAGAGCAGCGCGTGAACGGTGCCGAAGGGACGGGTCCGCTCCGCCGGAATTGTGTAGAAGGCGGGAACGGAGGAGAAGTCCTGATAGACATAGGCCACCTCCACGGGGCTGCCGTCCAGGGCAGTCCTGCGGGAGAGGTATCCGCAGAGGGTTTCCATCATCTCCCGCATCTCCGGCTTGATGATAAAGACCACCTTGCCGAAGCCCGCCCGGAGCGCGTCGTAAATCGAGTACTCCATCAGGATTTCCCCGTTGGGACCGATTCCCTCCACCTGCTTGTTTCCGCCGTAGCGGGACCCCAGGCCCGCCGCCATAATAACCAGAGAAAGTTTCATATCAGTATCCTCCTGCCTCTTTTCAGAAGCCGTTTCCTTTCGTAATGCAAGCTGTCCCGGGAGTCAGTCTTTTCCGCAGCGGAAGCGCCGGGCCTCGGCAGTCCAGTCCCAGAGAACTTCCTCAAAATCCGCCGGGTCCTCCGGGAGAATCAGATGGTTCGTAAACCGTCCCGGATAGGCCTCCACCGCCATAATGAGCCGCTCCGTCTCCAGCGGCCTGGAAAGGAACAGCGACAGCACCGCCCCGGGAGTCTCCCGCCCCTTGACGCGCTTCCCCGGCGCGGTCAGCGCACAGTAGGGCCGGGGGTCCCGAAGGCCCACCTGTGATTTCTGGGTGACAACCTCCGTCCCGGGCCAGCGCCCCATCGCTTCCAAGAGAAAGGCGCGGACCGACGGCAGGGCCTGCGGCTTTCCTGCGAAAAATGCCTCCGCCAGGCGCAGGGCCTCCAAATCCATCAGGTCACCGCCTTTTGCTCCAGGCTGTACAGCCCCGCGCCGATGGCTGTTGCAAAGGTGGCCCGCTCCGGGATGATGTAGCGGATGCCGTAGAGCCGCTGGAAATTTTCAAAATTGGGCTCTGCCTGGGACAAGGTGGTAACAGAGCCGGTGAGGACCACCGTATCCGCCCCGCAGCACTGGCAGGCCAGCACCGTCATGGTGCCGATGGCCTGAAGCACCAGGTTGACCGCCCCCGCAGCCAGGTCCGCGGGAGCCGCATCCTCCGCCAGATTGCCGAAGTTGGCGGCGGTGAGGTTCGGGTCCAGTGTGGCGGCAGGGTCCGGCGTAATATCCCGGATGGTCAGATCCACCTTGCTCAGGTCCCCCTGTTCCGCCAGTTTTTTGATCTGGCCGAAACGCTCCATGTCCACCAGCTTCCGGCAAAGGCCCCCCAGAGTGCCTCCGCCGATGCCGCTGCCGCAGAGGTGCCGGACTCCTTTGCCCCGCTCCGCCCAGAGGAAGGCGGTGCCGGTGCCCATGGTGGCCACCACGG
>CAJTJA010000018.1 GCA_910576845.1 uncultured Oscillibacter sp. | reverse complement strand
ACGTTGTCCTGAGAAAATGTATTTTCTTTTTCCGCGTCCAGAACGATGCTTTCAAGCTGTTCAAGAAGCGTGTTGGTTTCGTAGATGTACATATCCAGGATATCATTGTTGCTCACGAGAACACCACCTTATCAGCCTTTTTCATTACTATCGACCTGTTGTGCTAAAAAAATAAGTAGCGGCAGCAAGTTTTTTCTGTGAGGTGTCAAGAATGCCCGATTTGCTCGGCGCGACCAATCCGGTCCCCGGTTATGACAAAAGCACAGTTAACCGGAATATCCCGGTCTCCCCGGAGAATACGCAGATTCAAAATGTTCCCGATCCCAGCAAGGTCGTCCGCGCCGATGGGCGGACGGAGCAGCAGGACAGCAATCTCCAAGGGGACGGCCATATCCGCTATGACTCCAATTTTCAAACATTCCTCCAGCGGCTGCGGGACACTCCCAGCCTGGCGGAGAGTCTCGCCCGCATCTTTTCAGGACGGGAGGGCGTCGTTGTTTCCTCCGGCCTCAGCGCCGGCATTGCCGAGGAGATGGGGCGGCTGCTGGAAATGCTGCGGATGGACGAAACGCAGCTGCTGGATTTCCTCAGCGGACAGTTTAAAACCGGCACCCGCTTCGGCGGAGCGCTTTTCGCCCTGCTGCGCAGCGCTTATGACAGGGCCTCTTCCGACGGAGTGCGAACCGACATCCTGCAATTTTTGAAAGCCTACGTGGACTTCGATTCCACCAGCCACATTGAGGGCAACCTCCTCAGGGACCTTGCCTCTATGGCGGACGCCATGCCTTCCAGCTGGGCTGAAAAACTCCGGGACCTGACAGCCCAGCTCCAAAACGGCATTGCCGCCGGAAACCGCCCGGGAAACCTTCAGCTCCTTCAGAGGGAAATTTTTCCCTATATGTCCGCCTATGTGGAACGCACCCACGACATGGGCACTCCCCGTGCCCTTTTAACCATGCTGGCGCTGAATGTGGCCCGGTATGAAAACGGATCGGAAGAAAAACTGCTGGAGGGCTTTCATCAGCTCAGCGGTTACGGCACGCTGAAGGGCCAGCTGGGGGGGATCGACGACCAGTCCCTGCTGCTCCTGCTGAAGAACCGGGCAAACAGCGACTCTTCCTCCCACGCCATCCAATTTTCCAATCAGCTGGCCTCCGCCGCCGCCAAGGCCTTTCGGGGCGAGGGCAGCGCCGAAGTGCAGCAGGCTTTTCAGAACCTCATTGCCGCTATGCTTGTGAACGAGAGCGTTTATATGCCTATTAACCATTATCTCCTCCCCCTGGAATGGGATGGCCGGATGCTCTTTTCCGAGCTGTGGGTAGACCCTAACGCCGAAGAAGAACAGCAGAGCCGGGGCGGAGGGCGGAGCCGTGCCATGCGCTTTCTGTTCAAGATGGACGTCCAATCTTTGGGCCTGTTTGACGTCATTCTCACCGCTCAGGGGACGGATGTAGACGTGCAGATCGCCTGTCCGGACACGGTGTCTTCCTTCTCCAAACAAATTGGGGACGCCGTCTCCCAAATTCTGGCCCGGAACGAGCTGCGCCCCACTCGTGTAGCTGTCCGGCGAATGGACCGTCCGGTCACGCTGACCGAGGTGTTCCCCAAAATCTTTGAAGGGAAGAACAGTGTCAATGTCAAGATCTGAAGGAACCACCCGCGCCAAAAAGGCGGTAGCCCTGCAATATGGCCCAGGCGACACCGCGCCGGTGATCGTGGCCTCCGGCATGGGATATCTCGCGGAGAAAATTGTGGAAACCGCCGCCGACTGCGGCGTTCCCATTTATGAAGACAACTCCCTGTCCACAATCCTCACTCAGCTTCAGCTGGGTCAGGAAATTCCTGAAAGTCTTTACCAAGCCATTGTGGAGATTTATGTATACTTTCTCCGCTTTGACGTCACCGGAAATTCCCAGCAGAAGCAAGCGGAGCGCGGCCAGACGCCGCCGAGTAAGACGGAGGAAACGACATGACATCCAACCGCACCTATTTGATTATGGACACCCAAAACAACGGCCTGGCCAGCGGAGAGCTCATCAGCCCCCCAGGCGGCACAGAACC
Source organism: uncultured Oscillibacter sp. (assembly GCA_910576845.1). Taxonomy (GTDB): domain Bacteria; phylum Bacillota; class Clostridia; order Oscillospirales; family Oscillospiraceae; genus Oscillibacter. The sequence goes on along the minus strand of CAJTJA010000018.1, from coordinate 36,383 downwards.
CATGCGCCTTTCCATTCTGGATAATAAGGTTGACACTGTGATGGCCCACGAGGTTATTACCCTCTTCAGTTCCAGCAGCGAGGAGCTGCCCATTCAGTGCCGCATCCTCCGCCAGCGCGGAGACACCATTCTGGTGGAAAAGATTGCCACTTTGGACCCGGAGGTCCGGCGGAATCTGCGGGTGCCGACAAAATTCAATACCTTTATATATCCGATTTCCAGTTCGCCCTGGGTGGGAAGACGGCCCGTGGCAACCATTGATCTCAGCTGCGGCGGCATTGCTTTTTACTCTGATTTTTATCTGGAACTCCACGATGAAGTGGAAATCGTTGTAACGCCAACGGAGCAGCCCGTCATCCTGCACTGTGAGGTTCTCCGGCGTCAGGAGCTGCAAAACCGCTTTATGTACGCCACAAAATTTGTGGACATGTGCGAGGACGAGGAAGTCGCCGTGCGGGAGGCCGTGTTCAGCCTTCAGCTGCAGAGCCGCGGCACCCAGAACTGATCATCAAGGAGGTATTCAAAATGACGCCAAAAACTTATGTGCGCCGCGCACTCACGTCAGGGACCGTCAGACTGGCGGCCCTGATTCTTACCGTCTTGCTCCTCTGCACCGCCCTTCCCTCCCGGTCTGCTCAGGCAGCGGAATGGATGCAGCCATATCTGGATCAGGTGGTTGAGTGGGGAGTCATGGGCGGAGACGCTACAGGAAACCTCCATGAGGACCGGCCTATTACCCGTGCGGAGCTGGTCACCTTAATCAATCGGGCCTTCGGCTATACTGAACCGGGGCCTCATCCCTTTACCGACGTCACTCCCCGGGACTGGTTCGCCGAGGATATCGGCATCGCCTATAATGTCGGCTACTTCGGCGGTACCAGCGCCAACACCGCCTCACCGCGGGCCCTTGTAACCCGGGAACAGGCCGCCGTCCTTCTGGGCCGGTGCCTCCGGCTCCAGGGCACCACCGGCGCCGCCAGTTCTACCTTTACCGATGCTTATCAGATCGGCGGCTGGAGCCGCGGGCTGGTGCAGGAAGCCGCAGACTTAGGCATCATCGGCGGGTATGCCGACGGCACTTTCCGCCCCCGTCAGAACATTACACGGGGGCAGATGGCCTGCTTCCTGGTTCGGGCCCTCGGCACCCTGATTCAGGAGCCAGGCGAACTGAGTTCCGGCGGCGTGTACGGCAATCTGACAATTAACGTTCCCGGTGTAAAGCTGAAAGACACCACCATTACCGGCAACCTCTATCTTACCGGCGGCGTGGGTCTTGGAAATGTGGAACTTGAAAATGTTAATGTCCTGGGTAAAATTGTTGTCTGCGGCGGCGGTGAGGCCGAAGGCGGCAAGCACAGCATTATCCTGCGCAATGTTACCGCCGGCACCCTGGAGGTGGATAGTCTCACCGAGCAGTTCCTCTCTGTCCACGCAGAGGGTCTTACCGATATTGCCAATACTATCGTACGCACTTCTGCCTATGTGGAAGATTTGACTGACGATGACATGGGCCTCAAGTCCATTCAGCTGGATGGCCTGGAAGGCAGTCAGTTCCAACTGGCGGGCAACATCAAGCACGTCATCAATCTGACACCCGATTCCGCCCTTCAGATTGCCCAGGGCGTCGCCGGTGTTGTCACAATTGATGAAAAAGCCGTTAACGCTACACTGACCATTGATAAGAAAACCACTGTCCAGGAACTGAACCTGGACCGGGGAACCCAAGTCACCGGTGAGGGCAGCATCGGACATCTGAATATCAATGCTCCCGGCTCCAATGTCTCTATGCTGCCGGACACCATTACCGTCCGGCCGGGCATCACAGGCAACATCTACAATCAGGACATGGATACTGGCGCCGCCGCCGAATCCTCGGAGGACCCCCGTCTGCTGGCCGGCTACCCCGCCGCCAAAAACGTGGCTCCCACTTCCGCCGACGCCGTTTTCCGCACAAATAAGACCGGTACTATCCACTGGGGTCTCACCGCCCTGATGGACGGCTCTCTGGGCGAAGATGAGCTGATGAATCCCAGCGCCTATTCCGCCAAGATCATCCGCAGCGGCACTGCGAATGCCACTGCCTCCAACACAGATATCACCGCCCGGCTGACAGGACTGACAAGAGAGGGCTCTTATTACATTTCCGCTCTGCTGGAGGATGCCCGCGGCCGGAGGAGTCCTGTGAAAGTGGCTGCTTTCACTACCCCGGATGACACTGCTCCCAACTTTGCCACAGGCTATCCCCAGGCCCCCATTATCACCACCGACGCCGACAATGAGCAGATTGCCCAGATCATGGTCATGCCCACGAAGGACTGCCAGATGTACTATGTCCTTCTGCCCACCGGCTCCGCAGCTCCCACGGCGGCGGATTTCCGCTCGGCGGCCCTGCCGGGAAACCTCGGTTTCGGCATCGTAAGCCTGCGGAAAAATACTCCCTTCCTGGTCTCCCGGATCAATTCGTCTCACCTTCAGGAACAGACCACTTATGATCTCTATCTCTGGCTGAACGATGCGGATAACGGAAAGAGCTCCGCCGTCCGCCGGGTTCAGATTACAACGAAGGACATGACACCTCCCAACATTCAGCACCTGACTGTCACCGACATTCAAGCCAGAAGCGTTCGCCTGACATTTTCTTTGGATGAGCCCGGCACTCTCTATTTTGCCGTAGTGAAGCATGGAACCCAATTCTACCAGTCCGGCATTACCGGGCCCAACGACCTCCAGGCTAAAATCCAGATCGAAAACGGCGTAGGCTCTCTGCGGCGCTACAACGGCGTCCGTGTAGCGCGGGCCGGAGTGGACGGCACCATCAATGTCACCGGCCTGGAACCTCAGACCGCTTATGATCTTTACTTTGTGGCCAAGGATACTGCCGGAAACTATAATATTTATAATGAAGGGCTTATGCCCCCCATGAAAATTAACACCGCCGATGACAATCCTCCCACGGTGAAGCAGGAATTTGAAAATGACGCCAGCCAGGAGGGCCAGCCGAATCCCACTCCCTATCCCAACACAACCGTCCGCATCGTCTTCTCCGAATCCGTTCTGGGCTATCAGGACATCGGCGGGCAGCGCTCCTACATTGACGACTTTATGGACGCCTACCAAAAGGTGCGTACAGCCTCTACCGCCGACAAGCCCGCCCGGGAGCGGGAACTGGCTGATATGCTGCGCAACCACATCCGCCTGTACAACAACCGGACGAAGCTGCCGGTTGCAGACCGCACAGCAGAAAACGCCGACACCGTTGGAGACAATTGGGTTTTGGATTACCGCAAGGCCACCGTCTATATGGACGCTACCACCGGCGAAATGATCATTTCCTTCCCCTATCTCTCGGATTTGAGCGCCAGCGCTGTAAATCTGGCCAGCGGCGATACTTACTATTTCATTGTCAGCAATATCGCGGACACTTCCATTGCCAAAAACATTATGGAAACCAACACCAGAGAGGGCTACCGGCTTCCCAACTTTACCACAACCTTTGCTACGGTGAATCTGCAAACAGCCGACACTGTGGACATCAACCGGAATGCTCTGGCCTCCCCTTCTGATTTCCCCACAGACAATAATGTTGACGGCGACAATTTCCGCGTCAACTGGAGCTTCACCCTGACACCCGACGCCACCAACCAAGTGGCGGACAACGTGGGCTGGGATATGCTGATTTGGACGGACACCAAGCTGGAGTTCTCTCTTTACTCCCGCTCACGCCCGAAAAACAGCACCGGAAGTTCCGGCTGGGGCGCCTGGAGAAAGCTTGGCGTTTCCGCTACGGCGCCCATTGACAAATCCGATGACAGCAGCCTTGTCTATATCAGTCTGACCCGCTCTACCTTCCTCAATAACTCCACAGAATTCCCCCGCTTGAACACGCTGGATCAGGATACCGAGTACGAATATGCCATCCACCTGACAAGCGTGAAAGACAACGACAACCCCAACGGCTGGATCAGCGAAATCAACATGCGCGCTACCATCATGGCCGGCGGCACCACGGCAATGAATCAGTCCTCCCTAGTCTACCAGGGCAACGAGGGGACTTTGGCCAACGGTATCAAGGCCGGTGCGCTTTCCATCGGTGAGCCGGACCCCTTCACCTACACCATCGCCCCTGAAGAGCGGGAAGGCCCCAAGCTGAACGAGGGTTATCCCCTGATCTCCTATGGCGACACTGCCGCTAACGTCACGGTGGCGCTGGATCGTGTGGGTACGGCGTATTTCATGGCGGTTCCTCTGACGCCCACCAGCGGTACCGAAGTTACCGGCAGCAATTACTCCGCTCCTATCACCATTGCGCTGAAGGACAATACCACTTCCGTAGAACTGCCGGATATCGCACAGGTTCCGGCAAACGGCAGGGATCTTACCGGCAAATATGAAAACCCCCTTCTGCGTCTGCCCGCCGCCTCCACTGTGGCTACAAGGACAGAGGAGGGCGGTATCCGATGGGCTTCTCGTGAGTATCCTCAAGCAGGCCTGGCCGGCGAGGTCTCGCTGACCGGACTGAAGCCCGACACCACCTACCTGCTGTTGATTGCCACCCGGGGCGTTACCCGCTACTCTCAGTATGTTTACTGCTACACCTTCACTACCAGTGAGGTCGTGGCACCCAAGCTGGAGCTGCGTGCTGACGGCAACACCGCTCAGGCCCGGACCGATCTGGACGCCGAGGTACGGGGTCTCCTGATTTTGGACGGCAGCAACCGAGACCTGCTTCGCCCCTTCAGCATAGCTGAAGGAACCGCTAAAACCGATGACTACAAGGATTCCTCCGGTCTTACCGCCGACGGCAAGTACAGCGTCCTGGACGCTCTAATCAACAGTTACGGCAACGGCAACGGCATCCGGAATTCGGTCTTCGACCAATATGCAACGGAAAACCTGAAGAACGATATCTTCAGCCTGATTGAGAGCTCTTCTATTACGCCAAACTCCGTTATTGATGTGGTCGAGCGCTTCAATGTACCTATGGGCACTACCTGGACCAATGTGCGGCCCTTCCGGGATATGGAAGGCGGACGGTGGTACTGCTTCCTTGCTTATGCCGAAAGTCCGCTGGGTTCCGACAGATCCTTCCGGGCAGTCCGGCCTCTGCAGATTTCCGATACCCAGTGGCCTACGGTGAATCCTACCACCGGCGTCACCGCCACCTTTGCCCCAAGGAAGGACGGCAGCGGATTTGACGGGCGTGTTACCATTACCTTCTCCGAGGACCTCTACTTCCAGACCACCGACAGCGGCGTTCAGGATCTGAAGCCGGTCACGCCGACCCCGCTGGATATTGGCAGCATTTCCGGCAACTGGGTATCGCGCCAAACCATCTCCGGCGACCTCCCCATTGGCTGGAAGGTCTACACCGAGGAGGGCACTCCCAGGAATACCCGTCAGATGTCCTTTGAAACGACCAACGGCGTAGCCGCCGGCGATTATACGTTCTCCATCCGGGCCGGCCTCTGCGACCAGTGGGGCAACCAGCCGTCCGGAGGAAACAGCGGATTCCAGGTCACCGTGCGAATCGCCGGAAACGACACCGACGGTTACACCTATTCTGTGTCCGGTGTCCCGACTGAGTGGACCGGCCCCTAAGCCAGCTTAAATCCCTCTGCGCAGGCAATGTTCCTATCGCGTAAAATTTATAGAATAAGATAGGAAATCCCAAGTTCCCCCGAGGGCGGGCGATACCGCCCGCCCTCTCTTCATCCTTCGGTTTTATAGGAAAAGGAGTGTATGCTTTATGAAATCCCGGGTTCTCCGCCAGGCCGGAGCGCTGCTGCTGGCTCTGTCGCTGGTCTGCTCCCTTCTTACGCTGCCGGTGGCGGCAAAAACGGTCACAGATGATTCCAAACTCTTTCAGAAGCCGCAGACGCTGCGAATGACAGTGGGTGACAGTCCCAGAACCGTCAATTTTCAGCCAGTCAACAACAGCGGCTTTATTTGGAGCGGGGAAAGCATCAGCTGGGTCAATGATTCTCCTGGAATCATCAAAGTCGACGGCTCACCAGACCAGCTCCAGGCAGATGTCACTCCCTTAGCGAAGGGCGAAGCCGAATTCTCATTAAAAATTACACTGCAAAACGACTATCCCGACTTAGATCTGGCGGTCGGCGATGAAATTCTTGTTCCCTGCCAGGTAATTGTTTCCTCCCAGGTAACAAACATTCTTATCAATCCAACTATGAATATGACCGTGGGTGAAACCGCATCCATTTCTGCCCGGATTGAACCCTCTGACGCCCAAGCTTCTGTTAGCTGGACCAGCAGCGATACCTCAGTCGTCAGCGTAAGCAACGGCAGCGTAACCGCCCTGAAAGAGGGTGTGGCCGTCATTACCGTTAGCGCCGGAAGCGTCAGTAAAGACTGCCGGATCACTGTTTCAGAGCCCGTTGCCACCGGTATTACTCTGGACCCCGAGTCTGCCTCCGTCTCCTCCGGCGGCAGTTTTACCATCACCGCCGGCATCATACCCGGTACCGTTCTGAACAAAAACATTGACTGGCAGTGCAGCAACCCCAAAGTCATCGTGAAGGCGGCAGGCGGCGGAACCTATACTGTTTCTGTCCCTGCCAGTGTCCCGGAGGGAACTATCTTCAATCTCATTGCCGTCTCTTCCGCAAATCCCTCTATCTCCAAGGTCTGTACCGTCCGAGTCAGCGCACCGCAGTCTCCTCCCGTCACAGGCGTCGTTATTGTCAGTCCTCAGACTGACAATTACAAATATGTTGACCCCGGAAAGTCCTTCCAGCTCTCAGCAGAGGTCTCTCCTGCCGATGCCTCCGAAGAGGATAAAACCATTCTCTGGACATCCAGCGATACTTCCGTCGCCACTGTAGAGCAGGATGGTACTATCAAAGGCGTCTCCCCCGGAAAGGCCACAATTACCGCTCAGGCAGGCGGCCCTGACGGGCCTGCCGCCAACCGGGAAATCGAGGTTTCCGGCATTCTGCTGAGCTATATCAAAAAATCCTCTACCGGCGGCACAGGCGAAACTGTGGACCTCACGGAAGACAGTGTGGTTGATATCTTCCAATATCGGGATATCAGCGTTACGCCCACCACTTATGGTCAGGCCAAGCTGAAACTCATTAATTGGGAAAGCACCAACAACTCGGTGGCACAGGTGATCAGCGGGCGGGTCAGCGCCAACTACCCCGGCGAAAACGCGATTATTTCCGCCTCTGTGGCGGGCACCGGCTATCGTGCCAGCTTTAAAGTCCGTGTCCTGGAGGACGTGGCGCAGGCCATTGACGTTGACATGGGAACTCGTCCCTCTTATTCCTTCTCCAGCCTTACAGGAACGCTGAACAGCCGCTCACAGAGCAAGGCCGGGGCCCCGCTGGACAATGTCTATAACCTGAAGGTCTCTACCAAAAATGGCGTTCTTTACTATGGCTACTCTTCTCCCGACAGTCCCGGTCACGGTGTGGGCGGCACGGAACGGTATTATTATCAGCCTTCCGCTCAGGGCCAGCTTTCTCTGCGGGATGTAACTTTCGTTCCCCTGCCCGGCTTCAGCGGTACCGCTGTGGTGGATTATAACGCAGTTGCCACCAATGGCTCCACTTTCACCGGCACCATCCGTATTGAGGCCACTACCACTGGCGACGTGTCTTACAGCACAGCGGCAAATCAGCCTATTAGTTTCTCTGCGGAGCATTTCTCCGCAGTCTGCAAGGCAAGGAACGGCCAAGGAATCCGCTATATTACCTTTGACCCACCCTTCTCCAGCCGGGGCACACTGTACTATAATTACAGCCCTGCCGGACAATTTTCTCCCAAGGTGGACAGTTCCACAAGATACTACGCCAGCAGCAATCCCTCTATTGATAATATTACATTTGTTCCGGCAGAGGGCTTTACCGGGGATTTGGATATCACCTACCGCTGCACCGACAGCTCCGGCGCCACCTATACAGGCACCGTTACCATTACGGTTTATTCTTCCAGCGGCTCTCAGGATAAAGACGTGGAGTATTCTACCGGCCTGAACCAGCGGCAGGATTTAAATGCCAGTGATTTTAACGATGTCTGCCGCCAGGCTACCGGCGGAAGTTTGGACTTTATCTCTTTTGACGATCTCCCTGCCTCCAGAACCGGCACGCTGCATCTGAATTACACCAGCAATTCCAGCACCCGTGTCATTGCTGATCGGGAATATTACCGAAATTCCACACCGCGGATTTCCAGCATCAGCTTTGTGCCTGCCCGCGATTACAGCGGCACCGTCTCCATTCCCTTTACCGGCACCAATACCTCCGGTACTACCTTCTCAGGAAACTTGGTCATCCATGTGGACGAGGATCAGGGAACGATACACTATGAGTCTCCCAAAAACCAACCGGTGGATTTCAGCGCCTCTGATTTCAACGATGCCTGCCGCCGGATTAATGACGCAACCCTGAACTATGTCCGCTTTACCAGTCTTCCCTCCTCAAGCGCTGGAACTCTCTATTACGGCTACAGCAGTTCCAGTTCTCCCGGTTCCCGAGCCAGCACCAGTACCGATTATCACCGCAGCGGTTCTCCTTCTCTTTCCAGTCTCACATTTGTCCCCGCGGACGGCTACAGCGGAACCGTCACCATTCCCTTCACCGGTTATGACAACGATGCTGCACGGTTTAACGGCGACGTCACCATTACAATAGGCAGCGGAAGCAGCCGCACTATATCCTATTCTGTCGCCACCGGCCGCTCCGTCCGTTTTGACGCCGCAGACTTCAACAGCGCCTGCCGCAGCGCCACCGGAGACGCCCTGGACTATATCCACCTTGATCTCCCTGCTTCCCGTTACGGAACGCTGTACTACCAGTACAACACCAGCAGCCGGACCGGGGGCAGCGTCAACAGCAATACAAGCTACTATCGGACCGGCAGCCGCCTGATCAGCGACGTAAGTTTTGCCGCCGCTTCCACTGCCGGCACAGCCAGTTTTGGCTATACCGGCTACAGCAGCCAGGGAGATTCTTTCTCCGGAACTGTGGAAATCCGTATTACCTCTCTTGATCCTGCCAGTACCACCATCCGCTATACCGGCAGCTCCACTCCTGTCTCTTTCCGCTCCTCCAGTTTTCAGTCCGCCTGTCAGGCTGGCCTGGAAAATCCGCTGTCTTATGTACAATTCAACGCCCTGCCTATCACAGGACATCTCTATTTGAATTACAGCGGCCCCTCCCGGACAGGAACCGCCGTCAGCAGCGGTGTTCGCTATGGGCTTCAAGAACTGAACCAGATCAGTTATCTGCCTAAGGCGGAGCATCAGGGCATTATCGCCATCCCATACACTGCCTACGATACGCAAGGAGGCAGCTGCTCCGGCACTGTGGAAATTCAGCTCTCCAGCGCTTATTGCTACACCTCTTTCGGCGATGTAGCCAGCGGTTGGGACTGGGCCAAACCCTCCATCGAGTTCCTGCGTCAGAGCGGCATTGCCAGCGGTTACCGCGACGGCACTTTCCGCCCCGGTCAGCCGATCAGCCGCGGAGAGTTTACCTTGATGATCTGCCGCGCCTTCCAATTCTCTACCGTTGGAAACAGCAGCAGCTTTCCTGATGTGCCGGCAAACAGCAGCTATGCCGGAGCCGTAGCCACTGCCAGAGACCTGGGAATTGTTCAGGGAAACAACGGCCTTTTCCAGCCTAACCAACCCATTACCCGCCAGAGCGCTATGACCATGATCTGCCGGGCAATTCAGGCTGCCGGACAATCTCTGCCTGCCGCCAACCCCTCCATTCTCTCCTCCTATGCCGACGGGGGGCAAGTCTCTAACTACGCTCGCTCCTCTGTAGCCGCCCTGATTCAGATGGGCGCCGTCGGCGGAACCAATATGCGAATTAATCCCACCGCAACCATCAGCCGTGCACAAATGGCGGTAATTCTTCACCGCGTACTCACACGGTGAGAAGGGAGATGGGAAGGATATGGGTCTGTTCAAATCCTTCTTTAAAAAGGCGGAATCGGAAACCTCTTCCGCTCAGGCAAACGCGTCTTTTGAACTCCGCAACGGCATGAAGGTAGAAGTTTTAACGCCGGTTAATACCCTGATTTTTGTGGGCAGACTGAAGGTATTGGGCAGCGACCTGCTGGAGCTTCGCGCAGAAAATGACGGTATTCTTCCCCGGGCAGTTTATAACCAGCCAATAAAGCTTCGTGTCTTTCAGCAGGATGGTCAAGCCTTGACTTTTGACGGCACAGTAGGGCCCAACGCCCCTAATTTTTGGAGAGTGGAAAGGTTGAGAAATCTTCAAAGCTGCGAAAACCGCAATTTTTTCCGGCAGAGCACCGGCGTAAATGGATATGTTCGTTCAACCACCTCTGTCAGCGGCCAAAAATATCCCTGTAAAATTCTGGACATCAGCGGCGGCGGAGCCAGGGTCATCACACAGGCGCTCTTCAGCCTTGAAAGCACCTTTCAGCTGGAAACCACCCTTCTTTCAGAAGAAGCATCTTTTTCCATTACCTGCCGGGTCAAACGGGTTGCTGTCTCCTCAAAACCAGGAAGCCCACAGAAAAAGTTTGAATATGGCTGTCAGTTTATGGAACTTCCTCCTCGTGAGCAGGAGCGTTTGCTCCAGGCCATTTTTACCCTTCAGCGCAGAATGCTTCAAGCCCGGCGAGATTTATAGCCCTTTCTCCTATTTGTGAAAAAAGTGGCGTGAGCAATATTTGCTCACGCCGCTTTTTTCTTTCTTATTTTCCCTTGTGCTTTTTTCTCAAAATTAGGGGCAATCTCTTTTGAACTTTCACAGTTTTGGAAATACTGGCAGAAACTTCCGGATCTGGAGAATGTCCACATCTCTCAGGCTCTCCGGAACTTTCTACACCTGGAGGAATTACCTTATGAGCACTACCTTTCTGCAATTTTGTACCGGGGCACCGGAAGCTCAGGAGGCTTTGCGCCGCTGTATCGACCAACTTGGGCAGCAAGGACGAAGCTACGAATTCCCGGATTGCCGCATGCCGGAAGGCTGCGTCCCCCAGCAAGCCGTATTAGGCTTTTTAAAGCAAGACCGGAGATACTTGCTGTACTGGCGTCCCGCAGTAATCTATCAGGGAAAGAATCCTGTACTGGCCGCACTTTTTGCTCGCAGTGTCTGGCGTTTTGACAGTTATGAGTCCATGATCTCACGTCTCCGCTCTTTGCGCCGCGATGTGCAGCAAAATCCGCTGACACGCCCCTTCCGCCCCACACGCCTGACGGCAGAATCTCCACCGCCTCTCTCCCCTTGGCCCCCCCTTTACCGGCAGCTGCGGCAGGAACTCGAAAAAAGCGTCCTGGGACAGGATAGGGCTGTGGAAGCCACTGCCTTTCGCCTTTACAGCCATGCAGGCAAGCGGGCTCCGGCCAGACCGCTCTCCCTGATTTTTCACGGCCCCACTGGCGTTGGGAAATCGGAATTGGGAAAGGCCTTGCCCCCGGCATTGGAGCACTGCTGCGGCAGGCATTATCAATTTGTCTGGACAGAGCTAAACACCTTCACCCAGCCCCATTCCGTACACCGTCTCACCGGCGCTCCACCGGGTTACGTGGGCTATGAGGATCGCCCTATCTTTGAGGCGGTGCAGGATAATCCGCACACCGTTTTTATGTTTGACGAGCTTGAAAAGGCCCACCCGGAAATTCTGAAGGTTTTTATGTCTATTCTGGATGAAGGCCGCTGCACTGCTCACAGGACTGACGAAAAGGGAGGCCGCGAGCTGGACTTCCGCCGTTGCGTCTTTGTCTTTACCACCAATTCGGACCTGACGGCAGCGGGAGAGCGCCCTTTAGGGTTTTCCGGAAACCGCTCCACCCCCTGCCGGCGCCAGGAGGAATTGGAGGAAGCCGTCTCCCCTGAGGTATTGGCAAAGCGGCTTTTCCAGGAGAATGAAGAAGCACGCCGGGCTATGGTGCGCCTCGGCGTGCTTCAAGAAATTGCGGGCCGCTTCAGCGGCATTATCGGTTTCCGGCAGCTGGACGAAAAGGCTCGCCAGGCCATCACGGTCAAGCAGATTACAGCCCTCGGCCGGGAATATGGTCTGAATATCGCTCAGGTAGAGCCGGAAACCACCTGTGCGCTGTCCCCTGGTCAAGATGCGCTCTCCATTCGCTCTTCCGTCTGTGTGCTGGAAAGTCTGCTGGCTCCCTTGTTCACAGCGGCTTTAGGCGGACAAAGGGCCTACCGGCTCACAGGGCTCCCAGGCAGTCTTAAATTGCTGCCTGATTATTCCCACTCCAATTCCACTACCGCATTAACGGTTTCATCCAGCTTGTAGAGATGTCCATCGCTGGAGAGGAAATAGCTTCCTGCAATCTGGCTGTTCCCGTCGTAGATGTTTACCCGCATGCACGCTTTTCCGCCGATGCGGACAGAGCCCTCCTGCGGAATCAGCTCATAAGCATCCATGGACTCTCCTTCCAAGCCCAGCTTGGAGGGATGAATGGCCTCCATGTCTGACAACCCCCGCCTGGGTCCAGCATCCGGTGTTTCCGGTTTCGGGTCTCGGACCCGACCTTCAGGCTTATCCAGCAGCACGGAACAGTTGTCCTCTCCCCAGCTCAGCAGCATAGAGTGAACTCCCCCGCCGGTGCCGTCTTCTGCGGCCGGAACATTCCGGGCTATTTGAACGGACCCCGAAGTCCCAAACTCCGGCGAATCAATTCGGAGTAGCTCCTCATCTACTACGAAGAAGCCCGCGTCTTCGGACGTCATCAGCGCTGTATATGCCGAAATCAGGCCCATAGGATTTTTCAGCCCTTCATAACGGTAGAGAATCTTTGTAAAGCCCACAGGCTCCTCGGCCGGTTCAGCGGCCGGTTCCTCCGCGCTCTCTCCCTCATCTCCCTCTGCTTCACCATTTTTCTGACTTTCTTCTTCATTATCAGTGGATTCAGGCTCTTCAGGCGGTTCCGGTGCAATTTCCTCCCGATAGACCAACACTTGATCCCCAGTCACCGGCAGAGCAGTTATAGGCACCTCACCTTCCGCCAGAACGTATTCCATTGGGGCAGAAATGGGTTCCGGCAGAACTTCCTCCGGCTCTTTATCACCGCCCTTCAGGAAAAATAGAACCCCTGCGCCAACGGCTGCGGCCAGCACCGGAATAAGCACCAGCAGCAATTTTTTCTTACCCTTCTTCTTTTTCCCGGCGGATTCCTCCACCCCGCCGTCTTCGCCTTCTATGGCCTTGGCGGCGGTTTTCGCTGCGGCCTTGGCCTTTTTTTCCTGGGCCTTTTGAGCAGCCTGCTGTGCTTTCTTCGTAGCCTGCTCCGCTTTTTTCGTGTGCTTCGCTGCCTTTTTCTCGGCATTTTTGGCTGCTTGAGCCGCTTTCTTTTCAGCCTTTGCAGCCTGCTTCTGTTTAGCCGCTTCCGCCTTCTTGCTGGCAATCTGCACCTGTTGAGCAGCTTTCTTTGCCTTGAGCTCGGCCTTTTGAATAATCTTATCGCCCTTATCCTGTTTCAACGCTTCACTCTCCTATCTGCAGGGCCTGCCCTCACCGGATGGTAATGGAGTCCCGGTCCTTCACCGCCTGGCTGAAACCACACTCCACACCGTTTACTGCCAAACGAACCGGGCCCTCCAGCTTTTCAAAGTCCACACCGGAGCGCTCCAGCAGGTCCATCATATAATAGGGCTGTCCGTTCTCCTTTGGCGGCAGAATCAAAGGCTTGCCATTTAGCATGATCTCCACTTCCCGTTTGCGAATCAACGGCTTCAGCGGCTCCGCTTTTGCCGTCTCTTCTTTAGGCGCCTCTTTCTCTTTTGGCTCTTCCGGGAAAGAAGACTGCCGGACCGGTTCTGCCGGCAGAGCTTCTTCCCTTTCTTTAACAGGCAGTGAAACAGAAGCCGCCTGCTCCACCGCCTTTACCTCCAAAGGAGGAACCATGCCGGCAGGGCCCTCCAGCGTCAGGATTACATCTCCCTGGCGCAGAGGCGCCTTCAGGTTTCCCTCCTGATTATTCAGGAGTACACGGCCGGAAAAGTTTCTCCCCAGCAGTTCCCCCAGCGTCTTCTCAGCATCCGCGCCGCTGCGGGCCGGCTGGAAACGAATATCATCCCCTGCATGGACCACTGTATTGATAGCCGCCTCTTCACCGTTTACCCGCAAAATGGCAGGAGCGGCAGGCTCTCCCCGGAGAATCATATGCCGGCCGTTTAAGGTTACGCCCAAGTTCTTCCCTGAATGACCCAACATATCCGAGTAATTGTAGCCATTCATCAACAGAATATCCCGCACAGTCAGAACACCGCTGCGGAAAAGCTTGGCTGTCTCACCGTTAAGTGTGATGACATAGCTGTCATTCAGCAGCCCAAGCGCGGCAGAAACGGCTATGCCAAGCGGCGTAGTATATTCCGGATTGTTCAAATCTATCTCATCGGCGAAAGCACTTTTGGAAAAATTATTCCCGGCAATGGCCACTCGCCGCTCATCCATATCCAAACTCGCAGCTACTCTTTCCCGAAGCCCGCTCAGCTTGCTGCCGCCCCCTGCCAGAAACAAGGCCGAGGGTGCGCCGCTGTTAAGTTCTGTCACTTGGGCAGCAATGGCCTCCGCCAAACGGCCCATGGGCTCCTGAATGGCGGTGTGAATCTCCTCAAAGGAAGCTGTGTTCTCCAACCCTAAAATATCTGTATAATGGACATCCTCATCAGGGCGGAGATTCCGTTTTATCTCCTCCGCCGTCTGAAAATCTACCAAAAATGTCCGCATGATGGCCTCGGTAATCTCATCTCCGGCAATGGTCGCCATGGTATAGCCTGTGACACTGCCGTCCCGGCAGACGGCAATATCTGTAGTGCCTGCCCCAATGTCCACCAGTGCCAAATTCAAAAGCCGCAGTTCCATCGGGATAGCGGCATTCATAGCGGCAATGGGCTCCAGCGTCAGGCTGGAAACCTGAAGACCCGCCGCCCGCATAGCGGCATAAAGGCTCTCCACTACCTCTCCAGGCAGAAACGTCGCCACCACATCCGCCTCCGCTTTTTGGCCGCTGTGATCCAAAAGAGAGGCCAAAGGGTAATTATCCAAGCGGTATTGAGCCACAGTATAGCCAACCATGAAGAACTGTTTTCGAACGTCATCCTCCATTTGAAGCGCCTCTTCCGCAGCAGAAAGGGCTCCGGCCTCCAGGCGGCTGATGGTCTCGGCGCTGATGGATTTTTCATCGGTCAGATCCAAGGAAAAGCTTCCGCTCTGGGTCCGCAGGGCCCGGCCGGCAGCGGCTACACAAACCCGCTCCAGATGAACGCCTAAGCGCTCCTCCAGGCGCTCTGTCACTGCCCGAGCTAAAGCGCCCACCTGTTGAATATTGTCAATCTGGCCATCCAGCATGGCACGGCTGCCATGCTCTGCCGTCTCAATCTCCAGGGCCTTAAAACGGTTGCCGGAGAGCTTCCCCACAACACCAACAATACTGCGGGTGCCAATATCCAGGGCAAAAATTGTATCCCGCTCCTGGGCTCTGTAATCTTTCATAAAAAGTTACTCCTTTTCATGTCTCCCTTTTATAGCAGGGACTGGCACAAATGATGCCAGAAGGCGGCACTGAACCGCCTTCTGGCATCATGGCAGGGAAAGCTTTACTGCCAGTGCGGAATAGCGCAAGTAATTCTGCATTCATTCCATGGCAGCCTACATCTTAAAAAGCCGGTTCAGCCAGCATATGGAAGGTCAGTCCTGTGCTTCCTCAATATTTGCTGAACGCGCTGCCACCTGCGCTGTAACCGCTGTCATAAGAAGTATCGGCTCCGCTGTCTTCAGAATAGCTGGTCGAGGAACTGTAGCTGCTTGTTCCGCTGTCATTGCGCAGATGGAACTTGGAAAGCAGTTCCTTCATTAAAGATGCCTGGCTGCTCAACTCCTCACTGGCGGCAGCGGACTGCTCAGAAGTTGCGGAGTTGGTCTGCACCACAGAGGAAATCTGGTCAATACCCTCCGTGACCTGAGCAATAGCCTCGGCCTCTTCCTCAACAGCCTTGGCAATCTCCTGGAGCGCCGACATGGATTCATTGGTGGCCTCCACCGTCTTATCCAAAGACTCAGAAACCCGTTTGACAATCTCACTGCCGTCCTGAACAGATGTAATGGAATTGTCAATCAGCTCCTTGGTTGCCTTAGCGGCCTGATCCGACTTCGTAGCCAAATTGCGGACTTCATCAGCGACCACGGCAAAGCCCTTGCCTGCGCTGCCGGCACGCGCAGCCTCAACGGCGGCGTTCAGAGCCAGGATGTTGGTCTGGAAAGCAATGTTCTCAATCGTAGCAATAATCTTTCCAATCTCCTGAGAAGAGCTGGAAATCTTCTCCATGGCCTTGACCATCTCTTCCATATAATCGGCGCTTTCACGGACGCGAAGATCGGCGTTCTTAGAATGATCAATGGCTTCTTCACTGCGCTTGGCATTGCTCTGGGAGCGGCTGGAAATCTCGGCGATCGTAGCGGACAGCTCCTGAACGGCGCTGGCCTGCTCCGTAGCGCCCTGAGCCAGGGCCTGGGCGCCGGTGGAAACCTGCTCAGAACCGGAGGAAACCTGCTCTCCACTGAGACTGATCTGCGCCAAGGTATCGCTGAGGCCGCGGTTGATGACACGAATAGACTTGAGCATATCGCTCAGAGCACCTACATAGTACTGCTCAACCTGGGTACGGCAGTTGAAGTTTCCGTTGCCCATTTCCTCCAGAAGGTGACAGGTGTCCTGAATAACTCCGTCCAGAACCTTCTGACTGGTCCGCAGAGCGTCGCACATCTCGCCCAGCTCGCTCTTGCTCTCGTAGTCCACAGGAATATCCAGCTTGCCCTCGCTGAAGCCAACCAGGGCAGCATGGACCTTTTCCACAGGCACCACGATACTCTTGATGATGGCAAAGGCAATCCGGATGACGATAAACGTCGCGATGATCATCGCAACAATAATGGCGATGATGGCAATATTGGAAATTATACTCTGCTGGTCAATAATGGCAGTCTGCTCCGCCTGGAGCTTTTCAGCCAAGGCGTCTCCGGCGGCGGCGGCCTGGGCCAGGACAGGCGTGCAGTGGCTCACAATCAGATTCGCTGCCTCCTGCTGGTTCGTCCTGGCGGTCTGGCCGATAGTGGCAGCCTCAGCTTCCCAGTCCTCCACCAATTTTACAAAGTTGTTCAGTTCCGTCTTGTCGTCCAGGGGATAGACGCTGCTCAGTTCCGCCAGTTGGGTTTTCAGCTCATTGATTTTGCTGTTGGCGGTATCCACACTGCTCATGTCACCGGACAGCACCGAGTCACGCAGGCTCCGGGCGGCAATATTATAGCTGATCCGGCTCTCGGACACCAACTCGTTGGACTGGACATACTTCTCCAGAATATTGGTGTACTGGCCCTTCTGCACAGTCATCAGGATCAGGGAAGTAATAATAATGACGGCAGAGATGCAGATGGTAATTCCATACCCCATGACCAGGCTTTTCCTGACTTTCATGTTTTTGATCATTTAAGTCTTCCTCCTCTTTAATCAGGGCTCTTTATCGTATCTATAATCATCGGCTTCGGGGCTATACCACGTCGCCGTATCTTCCCTTTTCGACATCACCAAAAATCTTTCCATCTACCAACGTTACTACCCGGCGGCGCATAATATTGACATACCGGCTGGCGTGAGTAGCCATGATGACGGTGGTGCCCATACGATTGACCTCCTGTAATAGCTGAAACATATCCCAAATATTGTCATCGTCCAAATTTGCCGTAATCTCGTCCAGCACCAAAATAGGCGGACTGTTGATGAGTGCTCTCGCCAGTTCCACCCGGCGGCATTCCCCAATGGACATTTCTACGGGATAGCGGGATTCCACTCCCCGCATTCCCACCAAACCCAGCACTTTCTTTACCCGAAGCTCCACGTGCTTGCCGCTCTCAAAACGGCGGCGGCCCACTTGGGCGGCAATCCAGAGGTTCTCTTCCACCGTCATTTTTCGGATGAGACTGTGTTCCTGCTGGACCTTGCCGAAGAGAATCGCCATCCGGTTCTGACTCCAGGGAATCAGCTTGGAGATATCTTTCTTATCCAGACACACTGTCCCTTTATCCGGCTTCAGCTTTCCGGAAATCAGGTCCAGCAATGTGCTCTTTCCCGCGCCGCTGCTTCCGACTAAGAAAACAAACTCTCCCTGCCGGATAGTCAGATTAATATTCTCTACGCCGACTTCATACTTTTTGCCTTTATGCTCCTTTTGCTGCCGGCGGTCCAGCTTATAGTTCTTTGTGACGTTTTCCAGCGTGATCGTGGGCATACTCTGCGCTCCCATAAATCTTGAATCATCTTCCGCTGGGAGAGCTTACTCCCAGCGGAAGAGGCCTTTAAAGACCCCGCTTATACACACGCAAAGGCGGGAGCCCGGCCAGACTGGCCAGCCGGGGCTCCGGCTCTTGCAGTGGTTATTTATAAATGGACTTCTCTCTTGCCAGTTTGCGGTTAACCACCTGGTCCAATTCCACAAGCTGCTTCAAAATTCTTTGGTTTAAGCCCACTTGGTTTGCCAACGGAGCCTCCTCTGCCGTTTCCGCCGCCGCCCCTTTTAATAGAGCGGCCAAGCGCTGGCCATCAGCAGCGGGCAGGGCCTGGCGCTGCTGTTCCAGAGCCTCCTGTGTTCTAGCCAGCTTGTCGGTGGGTTCCTGCCGCATGGAAACCAGCATCTGCGCGGCAACCTGATCATCCCGGTCCGCGGCGTCCGCCAGTTGACGTGTCATGTCCAAAGCTTCATTCAAGGCGGCATATGCACGCTTCAGCTGTACATGCGCATCCAAAAGCGCCGATGCTTCCATCCTGATCCCTACTTTCCTGAATCTCCGCTCTTTTGCGCCTGACGGAAGGCGTCCCGCAGCTCATTGATCATGGTCTTCACATGGGTCAGAATTTCCTTCCGGCGGCCAATCTTCGCCCGCCCCAGCTCATAGGTAAAATACTCATAGAGCTGAGCCAGGTTCTTGCTAATGGGATACTGCCGGTCCAACGTGGCGTCCAGATACTCAATGATAGCAACAGCTCGTTCAACGGAAGCCTCATACACAGGGTAATTCTGCTGATCCAGCATAAGCTCCGCCTGGGACAGACGTTTGTACAGCTCGTCATACAGAAGCAGCAGCAGCTCCCCCTGGGTCATGGTATTGACGCTCTGCGCTTTGTACTGCTGGAAGCCTTTCATATCCATTGTCTGTGGATCACCGCCTTTTTATCATCCGCCCATCAGCTGGGAGAAATAAGAACTCTGGGAGTTCATCTGCTGGACCAGCTGTTCCAGCCGGGAGAACTGACTGGTGTAATAGTCCACCTGGTCGGTCATCTTATCCTGCCATTTCTCAATCTGTTCATCGATCCGATCCAGTTCTTTCTGAATGGTATTGGTATACATGGTGCTGGGGGCCAGAGGAGAACCGGCCTTTTCCACCAGAATACCCTTGCCGCCGCTGGTCTTGCCGTACATATCCAGGGGCTGCTTCAAAGCCTGCATCAATCCGTTGCTCTTGGAGCCGGCCTCAGTGCTGGCCGTGAAAGCATCCCGAACTTTATCCGGATCGTTATTCAGGGCAGTTCTGAACTTATCCTCGTCAAAGTCAATGGTGCTCAGTCCGTTGGAGTAGTTCACCGTAATACCCGCGGCCCGGAGAGCCGCGCCGTTTTCACCGGTCAGGGAAACGGCAGATGTCAGGCGCTGATAAAGGGAGGCCAAATCCCGGTCGCCGAAAAGAATTCCCTGCTTCGCTTTCTCCGTCCAATTCTTAATAAAGCTTTCCGTCGCATCCTCTTCCTCCTCGGCAGTCAGAGGCTCGTAATACGCGCCATTGGACTGCTGGGCAGGAAGGGTGGAGTAAGCGCTTTTGATCTCCTTCACCATTTCATTATAATCGTTGACCATGGCTTTCACAGCGTCCACGATTTTATCGGCGTCGGAGCTGGTCTCAAAGGTGACGGCTTCGGCATTGGTATCTTTGATTGCCAGGCTGTTCATAACAGCCTTCATCTCCTGCCCCTGCGTCTCATCCGCAGTAAACCGCAGTCTGCCGGAACCGTCGATCTGAGCGTAGACCTGGGCATCGCCTTGATTCGGGTTTGTAAACGTCAGCTTCCCGTCTTCGTTCATTATACCATATATTGTTTTCCCGGTTTTCTCGTCAGTAAAAGCCAGTTTGTCACCCTCGGCCTTTGCGCTGACCTGCTTCCCCTGAATACTGAAGAGCAGATTCCCATCCTTGTCCTTTGCCTGCTCCGTCTCATATTCAATGTTGCCGTTCTCGTCCGTTTTATAACCAAAGGTACCCTTGAGGTTGATGGTCATTCCATCCATCTCCACGCTGTTGGAACTGCGGGTAATCTCCCCCAGAGAGGTTCCGTTGACGCTGACTTCAAAGATGGCGTCCTGACCGGCCGTATAGCCGCTGGCGGCCTTAGAGGCATCCTCTGTCTTGAACAGCGCAGCTGACAGGCCACTGAATTTGATTTCGCCGGCCACGCCAGTGTCCTTGGCAGTAAATGTCAGCTCATTGGTCAGCTTGGAATACCCCACCTTAACGTCGGAGTCATCGCTGTTGCTCATCGTGTTGAAGACGGTATTCAGGGTAGTATCCTCATTAAACTGACCAATTTCCTTCCCGTTCACCTTAAAGGAATAAAGCTGCTTGCCGTTGGCGTCCTTTGCCAGCTCCCTGATAACCTTTCCGTTGGCGTCTTTCTTTTCAACATATGCTTTTTCAAAGCCCGAAAAGCCATCCTCTCCCAGCAGCTCACCCAGCGTCTTTCCCGTATTGAGATAACTGGTAACCTGCTTGCTGTCGCCAAGTCCCAGAATTTCACCCTTGGAAGATTTGACTGAGAAGGTGGACCCCTTCTGAGCGGCGGTAAACTCAAGCTGAATGCCCTTGCCGTCCACACCCGCATTCTTATCGCTTACCGTGAACTTTCCGGCGCCGAAAGCGCTGTCAATATTCTTTTGGAATGCGTCAATATAGGCTTTGTCTCTATCCTTGCCGGTCAGTCCGCTGGCAATGTCGCCTTTGCCGGGCAGCTTGACGGTCTTGGTTACACCATCCAGAGTAATTTCCATGCTGGCGCCTCTGGAAGACAGATAGTCAAACGTCCCTACTTTCGTTGTCTCAAGAGCGTCGGCAGACAGTGTCAGCTCTTTAATTTGTTCTCCGGGTATACTGCTGACTTCTTTCCCACCCAACAGCTTCTCCTGAACAGTGCCGGTAGCGTCGCTGACGTAAACGCCGTTCTTCTTTGGGTCCGTAAAGGTAATTTTGCCGTCCTTGACCTCGGCCTTAATCACATTGTCCAGCAATTCCTTGCCAGTGTATGTTTTGCTGCCGATGGAAACACTCTGGGACTCCAGCTGTTTATTGATCTCGTCTGCCAGCTTTTCAATGCCGGTCTTGCCGTCCTTTACACCTTTGCCATCATCAGCAAAGACCTGAGTCTCATCAAAGTTAATGGTCAGACGGCTCAGGGCGCTGGAACCGCCGTAAGACAACGTTAAAGAGCCACTCAGGTTGCTGACGTCAATCTCTTTATCCAAATCCAGTGTCCCGGGAGCGGCCGCGGAGACGCTGCCTGATCCGAAATCGGATGTCTGGCTGTCCAGCGCCGTGCCACTGAGCTTGTATGTGGCCGCAGTGGCCAGCTGCCTGACCCGGTTCACCTGTATATTACTGCTGGCCCGGCCAACAGCGCTGACTTTGTCAGCGTATTTTCCTTTGGCGACCGTTTTTACAGCATGATCAAAGAAGCTGGCCGACATCAAATTGTTGCTGGAGCGATAGGAAGTGTACTTGTCGGCGAAAGAAGACATCTTATTAATGATGCTCCGATACGCTTCCTGCTTCCACTCAGTCTTTGTGCGTTTTTGGGACAGAGTCGTAATCTTATTTTTGTACGCAGATATTGCGTTTTCGATCATGCCCTCCGTGTCCATGCCGCTGGCAAGGCCGGTGATCACGTTTCGATTGCCATAAATGCTTCTGCTGCTTATCCCGCTGACTGCCATATGCTTCCACTCCTTTCAGAGATTAAGATGATGTCTCCAAGGGTTCCCGCCCGGAAACACCGAACATAGAATTTTTTTAATATTCCTCTATGTTTTTTTATCGACATATAGTATAATAAAAATAAGAGGTTCCCGTTTAGTTTTTATAGTAAGGAGGAAAATCCTTTGACACAGGTCATCACTGTCACAAATCAAAAGGGCGGCGTGGGCAAAACCACCACCGTTTCTGCGTTGGTCTGCGGCCTGAAGCAGCGGGGCGCGCGGGTTTTGGGTGTAGATTTGGACCCCCAGGGAAATCTGGGTTTCACGCTCGGTCTGGACATTGGCGAGTGTAAGACCGTCTACGATGTACTCACCGGTGCCTGTCCCATTGAGCGGGCCATTTCCCGTACAGAGTACGGCGATATCCTCGCCTCGGATATCATGCTCTCCACCGCCGAGGTGGAATTCACCGCTCCACGGCGGGAGTTCATGCTTTCCCAGCAATTGGATGTGGTAAAGGACAATTATGATTTCATTATCATCGACACACCGCCGGCCCTGAATATCCTAACCATCAATGCCTATGTTGCTTCCACCGGGCTGATTGTTCCCATGGAGGCGGAAGTACTGAGTCTGGTAGGCGTTTCACAGATTCAGGACACCATTGAAACCGTCCGAAAATCCTTTAACCCTGAATTGAGAGTCCTGGGCATCCTGTTAAATAAGTATGACCGCCGGCTAACCCTCTCTCGGGAGATTTTGGACCTGGCCGAATCCGTGGCAGAACAGCTTGGCAGTCAGGTTTTCCATACCAAGATTCGCCGGAGCGTCAGTGTTGCCATGGCCCCCGCCCATGGCCAAAGCGTCCTGACATATCAGCCCGGCGCCAAAGCCTCTGCCGACCTTCGGAAAATCGTGGACGCCGTGGCGGGTCCGGCCTTTCCAGCCCCTCGCCTTAGATGGCACTGAACGTTTGACTTTTCTGATGTAAAGGAGATTTTATTATGGCTTCCAGCAATACCAGTAAAACCGCCCATGTAATGAACCTGCTTAGCAAAAACCGGGGCGGCACCAGCGACGAAACAACGGTTCCCCAGGCAGAGATTCAGCCGGAATCTCAAGGAGAATCCACCCCCGCTGCCGCCGCCCCCGCTGCCGCCGCCCCTGCTCCCGCCGCGCCCGTCGCTCCCATCATATCCTCTATCAATGCAGATGCGGCCGTGTCTTCTCAGATTCGGGAGGCACTGGAGGCTGAGCTGAAGGAAACTCCCAAAACCGCTCCTGCCCCCAAGCCCTCCGTTCAGCAGGCTGCTCCACTCCAGCAATCGGCTTCGGTCCCTCAGGCAGCTTCTGTTCAGGCTCCTGTTCAGCATGAAAATCCCATCCAGCAGACGATTTCTCCTCCTCAAGAGACGCTTTCTGTTCAGGAAGAACCCTTAGAGGCAGCCTCTCTTCCTCAGGAGCCGGTTCCGGAAGAGGAAAAACCTGCCTACATTAATGTCATGCAGATTCTGGTAGAGGAGAAAGCAGATGAATACATGAAAATGTTTGGCATCTGCTGCTGCGATAAGTGCCGTGTGGATGTTCGGGCTTATGCCCTGAATCATCTGCCGCCAAAATATGTAGTTCTTAGCCAGAATGAGCGTGTTCCCCGTCTTACTGTTTACGAAAGCCGGTTCAGCAGCGACATTACCGCCCAACTGATTCAGGCCTGCAAGCAGGTTATGCTTACTCCCCATCATTCCAGAGCCAATAGCTAGACCGCTGAAAAGAGGCCGCCTCTTCTTGGGCACCTCTTCTTGCAAAAAATGTTTTTTCCCGGGAGGCCCTTGTCTGGGGCCTCCTTTTCTGTTTGGTTTCGTTAATTATGGTCATTAAATTCGAAAGGCGTACCCGCTGTTTTTCAGTACCGTTTCCCGTTAAGACGGTTGAAAACCCCCTGTTTATCCGATGGTCGTTTCTCTCACGTCCTCTGAAAAAGATGCGGCAGAACAGAGCCCTTCTTCCCATCCTAATGACAATTCTGCGCTGGACTCCATCCACGTATAAAAAAGCTCCAGATATTTCACCAGCCCGGCGAAGGGAAATTCGCCGGGCTGACTAAGTTCATGCGTTCTATTTCACGTCTTCTGCATTACGTGCCGCTCTCAGCCGTCGGGGACTCTTCCTCCGGTACCTGGCCGGCAGCAGTGCTGCTCAACTGTTCCCACAGTATATCCACATTTTCCATGCAGTTAAAATAGATGTTCGTCAGCAGCTGGTTGGGAATTCCCAGTTCCTCGGCCAAGGTGGTAATGGCGTTCCAGTTGGCAGCCTCATAACTCAGCACTAACTCATAAAGCTTTCCGCAGCGGCCTTCCTTTTTCACCAGGGCCGCTTTCACCACATCCGATACAGGCAGTTCCTCCAGAATTTCCTCCAATGGAGCATCCACCAAATAGTTCAGAGTGGAAAACATACCCATCAAATAGGCCTCTGCCTGAGTAATCGGCACATTTTTGGCATATTTCATCAGTTCCCGGCAGAAAGAGGCGCGCATAAAAGAGCGTTTCAGGAACTCCGCAGTCCCTGCCTCGGCCGCCTCCGTGCTGACGCTGGCACTGAGCAGATAAACCCATTGCTTCAATTGCCCCAGGCCCAAGGTCATAATTGCCTGATGAACGGTAGTCGCCCGGTGACGCAGAGCAAAATAGGCTGAATTGGCAACCTTCAGAAGGTTGTATGTCAAGCTGGCATCCATAGAGATCAGCTGCTCAATTTCATCCACATCCGGTTCATCTCGGGTAACCGCCACCATTAAGCGGAAAAAGCTGCTCTGGAGATAAGCACTGCTATGAACACGGGTGGTCATCTGTTCTGCGACATAGGCTCCTTCCAAGCCGTCGGCCTTCAGCATCTGCGCTTTACGGTAATCAGAATCCGTTTCAATGTTAGTAAGAATACATTTCTTTTGCATGCTGTGGGCCACTTCTATGATGTTGTGCATCGCCAGCTCCGGCGTGGTGCGGATGTTTACCTTAATGTAGTCAATGCTGTCGAGCAAGGCCAGATACCGGGGAGCAAACTGAAATTCATTTACTGCAATCTTATAGCCTTCCTTGGCAAATTGGTTCACAAAGTGCATAGACAGCGGATGAATAATCACACTATCGTTGATCTGAATCACCAGCTCCGACTTGTCAAAAAGCCGAGGTGTTTTTTTCATCAGCAGCGTAGTCGTGAAGGTCATAAAATTCAAGGAACCCTTCAGCGTCGTCGTGCTGTTCTGAGTAAGGAAACTGTATATGGTATCGGCGGACGCGAAGTCATTGGCCTGGGCATTGTCCACAGTAAATGCCTGATTTTCTCCGTAATATAAAATTTCGTAGCCCAATATCTTTCCGACCGGGTCCTTGATTGGCTGCCTTACGATATATTTACTGCCCATGATGTTCCTCCGCGATTATTTCCGACCGGCTTCTTCCAGCAAGTGGTCAATCACCTGAACCAAGTGCCCGATTTCCGGTTTACTCATCTGCTCATCCGCACCCAGCTCTTTTCCCTTGCGGCGCATCTCCTCCGTAATCAGGGAAGAGAAAATAATCAGCGGCAGATGCTTAAAGTCTTTATCATCCTTCACCAGCTTAGTCAGCCGGTGGCCATCCATTTGAGGCATCTCAATATCCGTGATAATCAGCGCCACTTTGTCGTCAATATGCGGATCACCCCGCAGCGAGCTGAGGTATTCCCACAGTTTACCGCCATCTGGGAACATTTTTGTCTTCTCATAGCCGGACTTGTGGAGAGCTTCTTCAATCATCTTGCTCAGGAGCACAGAGTCCTCCGCCACCAAAATCATTGCATCACTCCTCTGGCGGTCTCCAAGGCGGTCAATCTCAGACATTTGAATCGTGGTCTCCGGAGCAATCTCCGCCACAATCTTTTCAAAGTCCAGAATCGTCACCAGATCGTCACCGCATTGAGCAATGCCGGTGGCAATGCCCTCGTCCCCGCCCGTCACGGTCTTATCAGGCTTTTGGATACTCGTCCAGGAAATACGGCTGATACCCACTACTGTATGTACCCGGAACGCAATATTAATCTTATTGAAGTTTGTAACAATAAACAGATCTTTTTCCCGCTTTTCTTTGGAGACGCCCAGAAGATAATGGGGCAGGTCCACCACGGTGATAACCTTATCCCTCGGCTTGAAAATACCCTCTACCGCCGGGTGAGCATGGGGCATGTGCTTCACAGGCTGGGAAACTAAAATCTCCTTTACCTTCGCCACGTTAATGCCGTACAGGCTCTCATTGATGGTGAACTCCATAACCTCGATTTCATTCGTGCCTGATTCCAGCAAAATGCCCCGCTTGTCCTCTTCCAACAACATTCTGAACACTCCTTTCAGTGCTTGTCTCTATAACATACAATACATGCGCTCAAATAATCATCTCCGGGCGGCCGTAACAGCGGACACAAGCCATACCCGTGGCAGGGTCAAACAGCAGCGTACGGGCCACAGAGCCGCCCACATCTTCTTTCAGGAGCTGGATGCCCTCACGTTTCAGATGCATATGTACGCTCTCAATGTTGCGCTGGCCAATATTGCCCAGGGAACCACCTCTAACTTCGAACATCTTCGCTCCGCCAGCAATCTTTGCTGTAATGCGGGAACGGGACGCCCCCTTGGACTCCATCATTTTCAGCGTCTCACGAATTCCGGTGTCGGCATACTTCATCGTATTCTTCCGACCCGGCTCCATATTCAGCGGCAGCATGATATGAATCAGGGCCGCCAATTTAATCTTCTGATCGTACAAACAAATTCCAATACAGGAACCCAAGGCATAGGTAATCAGCATTCCACTCCCTTGAGCCATCTTCATATCCGCGATTCCAATTGTGATTTTAGTCTCCACTGTTCACGCCCAGCTTCCTTAACAAAAAGTTCAGGGACCGAATATCCGGCGATAACAGCAAACGGCAGGGTATCTCCTTTCCGTTGCAAATGAAGTTTCCGCCGATGGTCATAATGTAATTGGATTGTCCGCCATATTCCGCCATGGGTACGGTCATAATAGCGCCCTGCATATCCACAGTAAACGCGGGAACCGTTAACTCAATATCCATGCCCGCCAAGCCGCTGAGCGCGTTGATGAAGGTGGAGATCATAATATTTCCCACCTCGGTAAGCGCAGACTGTCCCATCTCTCCCAAATCAGCGTAATCGTTAATGGTTTTGTCCATCATGCTCTCCAGCACCAGGTTCACGAAGTCCAGCTGCTGTACCGACAGCATAATGCCGCTGAGCTGCCCGCTCATTCCCACCAATACGCCGGCAGTAATAGGTTCCGGCCCTCCAATCCACTCAATAGCCTCATTATAGCCCATAATGCGGACCTCCGGCTGTTGAATACGCACCGGCTTCCCAATAAGAGCCGACAGGCTGGTAGCGGCATTACCGGTACCGATACTGCCGATCTCCTTCAGGGTATCCAGCTCTAAATAATTGAGCTCGTCATAGCTCTTAATTGTCATGCCCTTTCTCCCCCTCAGCCGCGCAGACTATTGATGGTCGTTTCAATTTCATCAGAGGTTTGCACCATTTTCAGCGCCATGCCATAGGCCCGCTGAGATTCAATAACCTTCGTCATCTCCTCTGCCAGATCGGCGTTGGACATCTCCAAATAGCCCCGCATCAGCGGGCTTGTTCCCACGCGGATACCTCCGTTTTTATCAATTGCCCGGAAGCGGGTATCATCCACATGCTCCATGCCATCGTAATTCGCGTAATCAAAAACACCTACAGGCTGTTCCTCGTGTTCATCCTCTACCTCAATCATGCCGCCGGTATCGCTGAGAACGAAGCGGCCCTCGTTATCCGAAAGGTAGTAAATCCGCTCCCTAATAACCTGACCATCTTCATCCACTTCGCCAGTGGAACGCATCAGTTCAGAGATAACGAAAGCGCCATTCCGGGTGAGGGTAATATCACCGGTAGCCAAATCCGCCACGGCAAAAAAGCCGTCTCCCGCGATGTAATAGTCCTGATCCCGTCCGGTTTGTGAAACAGCTCCGCTCTTAAAGTCCGTATCCGTAGTCCAAAGGCAGGCGCCTACTCCAGAGGGAAGCATCTCAAAATCGCCTTCGTCCTCAGCAGCAGTGCCGATGGCTTTCAAATCGTCATACATCAAAGAGGCAAACCGGCTTTTTTCCGCCTTAAAGCCATAGGTATTCAGGTTGGCTATATTATTGCCGTGGACTGTCAGCCGCTTCAGCTGCTGATGAGCCCCCACAGCCGCGATAAAAAAGGATTGATTCATAGGCTTCCTCCTTAAGCGAAGCGGCCAACGTCGCCGGTGGCTTTGGCCATTAGCTGATCGTACATCTTAGAAACCTGGGCGGCGCTCTGAAGTGCCCGCTGATAGGTAATCATTTCCGTCATCTGCTTAACCATATCGCTGTTGGAGCGCTCCAAATATTTGTTCCATATCTCATAATCCTGGCTCTGCTGGGCTCCTTCCCCGGTAAATAGTCCCCGGTCATTTCTTACCAAAGCCTCATTATCCTCAAAGCTGTAAACGCCCAACTGGCCGATGGCGACGCTTTCTCCGTCTTCTTGATTATAGTAAATAACTCCACGGCCATCGCCCCTGATTTTGTCAGTCCCCAGGTATATAGGCTGCCCCTGAGGATTCAGCACCTGACCAAAGCCTGGGAGGCAGAGATAACCTCTGTCATCCAAAGAAAAATTTCCCATTCGGGTATAAGCTACTTCCCCCTCCTGGTCCTGGACAGCAAAGAAACCGTCTCCCACTATGGCAAAATCCAGCGGCAGATCCGTGGGCTCCGGAATGCCTTGGCTGTAATCTGTATAAATCTGACTCGCCGCCCGGATATAACTCTGCCGGCCAATCTCTGTTCCACTGCTGTGGTTCACATCCACCCGGCTATACATCACATCATCAAAGGTACTGGCGGTATAACGTTCCTGCTTATAACCCGCCGTGGAAATATTGACCATGTTATTTCCAATTACATTCAGATTGTGCTGGTGGGTCAGCATAGCGGAAGTCAGATTATAAAAGCCTTTAAACATGCGCTATCCCTTCTTCCTCTTAGGTTTCGGCTCCTCCGTGTCGTTGAGGTAGCCCTCCATAAAGCTGCGCAGCTTTTGAATGGCGCGGGTATGTATCTGGGAAATGCGGGGTTCGCTGAGCTCCATCACCTGGGCAATCTCCTTCAAATGAAGATTCCGCTCATAATAGAGAGACAGGACAATCTGTTCATTTTTCCGCAGCCTGGAAATTCCATCGGCCAAAGCCCGCTGCATTTCCCGCTCCTGCAGGACAACCTCCGGCTGACTCTGCATATCACTGGAAGGCACTTCCATTTGATAGCCTGACGTCTCTCGGGTATCCATTAAAACATCCAAGGAAAGGATATTGCTCAGCGCAATATTTGCGGTATCTTTTTGATACCGTTCCTGCGTAATGCCCAAATGCTGAGCAATCTCTCCATCCGTAGGCATTCGTCCCAAGGAGGCAGAAAGCTCCACCGAAGCCATGTCAATCTCCTTCGCCCGCTTTCGGATATTCCGGGGAATCCAGTCCTGCTTTCGAGCTAAATCAATGACCATGCCTCGAATACGCTTGGAAACGTAGGTTTCGAATTTTGCTCCTTTGTCCGGATCGAATTTGTCAATCGCCCCAAGAAGGGTCAGGATGCCTTCATTGATAATATCATCAATCTGAGCAAAACTGCTGTATACACCACGAATCTGCATAGCCGCATTTTTAATCAGTCCCTCATAGCGAAGAACCAGCGGCCACTTCAGACTCTCGTCACCTGTCTCTTTATAGAGCCGAAGCAGGTCCTGTGTATCCATCTCCTCAATTTCCCGTTCATCATACTGAACTGCCGCTAACTCGCTCATGTGCCCACCGCCCTTCGCTCAGACCGCGCCGGCGCTTCCAGAGAGATATTTCCAATCGCCTGAATCTGCACCGCATTGGTAATCTCATTAAAGGAGAGCACGTAGACATTGGGATAAAACTGGGTAATCATCTTAGCAAAATAGCCGCGGATTACCTGGCTGACCAGAATAATAGGGGTTTGGGAAAGATCGTTGAATTTCTTCATCTGATTGGCCAGTTGGGAGACAATCTGCTGCATCAGTTCCGGGCCCATGGCAAGATATACGCCCTGGTCGTTTCGGGTGAGGGAAGAAATAACCTTTTTCTCCACTTCCGCATCCAGCGTAACCACCCTGAGCTGTCCGTCCTCGCAGAAGCGGCGTGTGATGGTTCTGGCCAAGGCTCCCCGCACCTGCTCTGTAGCTGCGTCGATATCCCGGCCCTGAGTCAGCGCATCGGCCAGTGTCTCTACGATAGTGCCCAGGTCTTTGATGGGCACCCCCTCTTTTAGCAGGTTTCGCAATACTTTTTCCAAAGAGGCATAAGAGATAATGCCCGGGATCGCCTCCTCCACCAGTTCCGGGGAAATGCGCTTCAGATTTTCTACCAGCTGGATGGTCTCCGCCCGTCCCAGCATTTCGTAAGCGTATTTTTTCACCGTCTCCGACAAGTGGGTCAGCATAACGGACAAAGGATCAATGACGTTGTAGCCGTAAATCTCCGCCATCTCTTTGTTCTCCGGCAGAATCCAGCGGGAGGGAATACCGTAAGCCGGTTCAATGGTTTCAATACCGTCAATTTCTCCTAAGGGATTCGCGGGCTCCAAAGCCAGATAATAGTCCACCAGGATTTCTCCCCTGGCCACCTCTTCACCCCGAATACGAATAACGTATTGGTTTGTTCCCAAAGAAGAGGCGTCGTGAAGGCGGATGGAGGGAAACACAAAGCCCATGTCCTGGGCATACTGCCTTCGAAAGATGACAATCCGGCTGATAAGTTTGCCGCCGTGACTCTCATCTACCATGGGAATAAGGCTGTATCCAAACTCCATCTCAATGGGCTCCACCGAGAGGAGGGAGTAAACATTGTTGATATCCTTGAAATAATCGGTCTCGCTGGGAGCGGCGGTTTCGCCGGCCTCCTGCTGCTCCGCAGCTGCCTGAAGCGCCGCGGTCTCCTGACGGTCCTGCTCCATACGGCGGCTGATAAACCAGCCCCCCCCCAGCAGCAGACCACCGCCCACAGCCAAAGCAAACCGGGGCGTGTTGGGAATAGCAGCCAAAAAGAGAAGAATTACTCCGGTGGTCATAATAGCCCGAGGCTGGTTTTTGAACTGGCCGATAACGTCCTTGTTCAGGCTGCCCTCAGACACAGACCGGGTAACAATCATACCGGTGGCAGTGGAAATCATCAGTGCCGGGAGCTGAGATACCAAGCCGTCACCTATGGTAACAATGGAGTACTTTGAGATAACGTCGGTAAATGTACCGGCATTCATAACCATGCCAATGATGGTACCGCCGATGAAGTTAATCATCGTGATAATAAGCGACATGGTGGCATCGCCCTTGACAATCTTGGTGGCACCGTCCATGGCGCCATAAAAGTCGGCCTCTTTTTGAATCTTATGCCGGCGGCTTTTGGCCTCCTGTTCATTGATAAGGCCGGAACTCAGATCAGCGTCGATCGCCATCTGCTTGCCGGGCATGGCATCCAAGGTAAACCGGGCGGCCACTTCAGCAACGCGCTCGGCGCCTTTGGTAATAACAATAAACTGCACCAGCACAATGATCAGGAAAATGACCACACCGATGACAATGTTGCCGCCGGTAATCAAGTGTCCAAAATTGGCAATTACCTCGCCAGCGTAGCCCTGATACAAAATCTGCCGGGTAGTGGAGACATTCAGGCCCAGCCGGAAGAGCGTTGTGATCAACAGCAGTGATGGAAAAATAGAAAATTCAAGCGCCTCCGAGATGTTCATCGTAATCATCAGGATCATGATGGACAGGCCAATATTGACAACTAACAGAATGTCCAGCAACGGTGTCGGCAGAGGAATGATCAAAAACAGGACGATGACCACGACGGCAAGAGATATTGCATTGTCAAAAATTCTTCTCAAGCGTCTGCCACCTCCTGTTCCGTGTATTCCTTTCCGTACCGGCATACACGCCGGTCTGCTTTATTTTTAAACAAATAGGCAAATTTATTTTACCAATTGATGCTTTTCATTCAGTCTGAAAATGTAGACCAGTACTTCTGCCACCGGATTGTAAAGCTCCGGAGGTATCTCCTGATCCAACTCCGCACTCGCATAAAGGGCACGGGCCAGCGGAACATTCTCAATGACGGCCACCTTGTTTTCTTCCGCCGTCTTTACAATTCGCAGAGCCAGTTCATCCATTCCCTTGGCCAGGACAACGGGGGCGCTGTCCTCCTCTGGATGATACCGGAGAGCCACGGCAAAATGGGTGGGATTTCGGATGACCACATCTGCCTGCGGAACCTGCTGCATCATGCGGCTCTGTGCCCGCTTACGCTGCATTTCCTTGATTTTTCCTTTAATCTGGGGGTCTCCTTCAGTCTGCTTATATTCTTCCTTGATCTCCTGCTTGCTCATGCGAAGATTCCGCTCATAGTCCCACCATTGGTACATGAAATCCAACGCCGCCAAGGCAATAAAAGCAATACCGATTTTAATAATCATGCCCATGCCCTGAGAAAACAAATGCGTACAGGACGCGCGAATATCTACATACAAATATTTCGCGCTCTCATGAAACATACCTTCTATACTTATATAGACAATGATCATGAGCAAGCTGATTTTCAAAATACCTTTTAGGGCATCAACAATGCTTTTCAGGGAAAACAGCCGTTTAAACCCCTCCAAAGGGTTGATTTTACTGAGCTTTGGACGAATCAGCTCGCCACTCACCAGCATTCGCGTCTGCGCAAAAGTGGCAATCACCGCGCAGCCAGCAGTCACCAAGGTGATTGGGAGTACATTCCGAACCAGCAGCCCCAGAGCCTGCATGACAATTTCATGCAGTGTGTCGCCGATGCTCAAGGCCCCCGTCACATCGCACCTAGCAATGCAAAAACCCATAAAATTTGATAATTGCTCCGCAATCTTGCCGGACAGCATCCAAAATGCGGCAAAGGAACCCAGCAGCGTAACTACAGCCACAGCATCCTGGCTGAGAAAGACATGGCCTTTCTTTCGTTCATCCCTTCGCTTTTTTGGAGTTGCTTTTTCGGTCTTAGAGCTGTCCGCCAACTGTCATCCCCCCTTTGGACATCCGCGCCGTGTCAAGCCATCAGTGTCAGCATAGCATGAAGGCTGTTTAGCATAGTTTGCTCCGCCTCCAGCAAAAATTCACTGATAGGGAGCATCAGCAGCAGCAGCAGAGCAAGGCCCACCAAAACTTTCAGTTCAATATTAATGGAAAACACATTGATCTGGGGAATGACCTTCATTAAAATTCCCATTCCTAACTGGCCGATGAGTTCTGCCGCCAGAACCGGCATGCACAGCTTCACCGCCAGAATCGTACACTCAATAAAAAGTTCCAGCGCCAAATTTGTCAAATCATTTCCAATCGAGACGCCGCCATACCCCACCACTTCTCCTGAGGTAATGATAATCCGCAGTAATGTGTGGTGTCCATTCCCAGCGAAAAAGAGCAAAATCATCAAGGTGTTCAGCAGCGTTCCTGTTACGGACATATTGGATTGAGAACCAGAGTCGTAAATCTGATTCATGGTCATGCCCATCTGTGTGTCAATCTCCAAGCCCGCCATCTGGGGAATATAAAAGAAAAAGTGTACCACCAATCCCAGCACCAGTCCCACTGCTATTTCCAATAAAACAGCGCCGGCAAAGGGCAGCAGTCCGGAGGGTACAGCCGACCGCCCACCCACTACTGAATAAGTAAATGCTGACAAAAGCAGCGTAAACCCAGCCCGAAACGTTCCGGGAAAATTCTGTCGGCTCAGCAAAGGGTTAAACCCCACCAAACCGCTCATCCGGGCCGTTATCAGCAAAAAGAGCGTCAGAGCCCCTTCGTCTATCATAGGCGCCTCCGCTAGATGACCGTCATCAGATCAAAAATCTCCCTTGCGTATTCCTGGAGCGTCGCCAGCATCCAGCCGCCGCTGAGGAGAAGGACGCCCATCACGATCACCACCTTCAGGATAAAGGAAATCGTTTGTTCATGAATCTGGGTTACAGCCTGAAAAATGGCCACTATCACACCGGCCAGCATACTCAGCAGCAGCATGGGGCCACCCAACTTAAT
Organism: uncultured Oscillibacter sp.; assembly: GCA_910576845.1. Lineage (GTDB taxonomy): Bacteria > Bacillota > Clostridia > Oscillospirales > Oscillospiraceae > Oscillibacter. Next base: position 2,201 of record CAJTJA010000018.1, on the reverse strand, counting down.
GACCACACCCACAGCGTCGCGCATTACATCGGTTACCATTCCCGTATCCATCGTTCAGCCCTCCGCTAGTTAAAGCCCCGCACCAAAGTGGAAAACAGCAGCTCCCACCCGTTCAGGGTCACAAACAGCAACAGCTTGAAAGGTGCGGAAATCATAGACGGCGGCAGCATAATCATGCCCATAGACATCAAAGTACAGGAAACCACAATATCGATCAGCATAAAAGGGATATACAGCAGCAGTCCGATGGTAAAGGCCTTTTGCAGTTCACACGTCACAAAGGCAGGCACAATAATCCGAAGAGGCAGCGTTTCCACTACTGTCGCGGTGTTCACCACCTCCGGCATATTCACATGAGCCAAATCACAGTACATTTCCAGAGTATTGATTCTGGTATTGCGGGCCATGAACTCCGCCAGAGGCACTGAAGCCCGTTCGAAAAATTCCTCCTGGGAAATTTCCTCCGCCGCATAAGGCTCATAAGCCTCTTCCTGAATGCGGGTAATGGTGGGGGACATTGTAAAAAACGTTAAAAACAATGCCAGTCCGACCAGCACAAGGTTAGGCGGCGTCTGCTGCGTACCCATCGCATTGCGCAGAAAGGAGAAAGAGATGATAAATCGGGTGAAGGACGTCATCATCACCACGAGAGAAGGCAGGAGCGTGAGCATTGTGGTCAGGAATAAAATCTCCAACGCCTGCACGTTCTCGCCATTTACATTGATCAGCCCGTCCGGCAACTCCGATTCACCTCCGTTCCTTCTGCTTTATAATGGTATAAAAAGTATCCTTAAAACCCGGCCTCTCTCCAGGTGTTTGAGGCAGCTTCCAAGAGGCCGCTTCCTCCGGGGTAAGCTCTGCCAACAGGGAAATTCCCGCTGTGCCGGTTCCCAATAGCAGATACCGTTCTCCCACCCGGACCAGGATCATGCTCTGATCCCGCCCCAAGGCCAGCCGGTCCAAAACCTCCATACGCCGCCCACCCTGAAGCGCACCCCATCCGCCTTTACTCGCCGTATAACGGGTAAACCAATAGGCCAGGCCGATAATCAAGACGACGCAGACAATCATCCACAAGAAGGAGGCTAAGGTTGCGTCCCATGACATTTCGTCAGGGATTGCCCAAAATCGTGCTGACAGTTTTCAGAACCCGGTCAGGCTTAAAGGGCTTGACAATGAAGTCCTTGGCGCCGGAACGCACGGCATCCATAACCATGCTCTCCTGCCCCATGGCAGAGCACATAACTACGTTGGCGCTGCTGTCCTTGGCGCGGATAGCTTTCAGCGCTTCCAAGCCGTCCATATTGGGCATCGTGATATCCATAATCACCAAATCCGGGCCAATTTCGCCGAATTTTTCTACTGCGTCAGCTCCGTCTACAGCCTCGAACAGCTCGGTATACCCATTCTTGCTCAGGGTATCCTTGATCATCTTCCGCATAAAGGCGGCGTCGTCGACCAGCAAAATTTTCTTAGCCATTGTTACAATCCTTCCTTCTTATCCAATAATAATTATGATGCTGTATTTCAAAGTTCTGCTTCACTTTATCATGGCGTCTTATTTTTTCACCAGCTCAATGACAGGGTCCTGAACAATCTCAGTGATACGCACACCAAAATTATCGTCGATCACTACCACATCGCCTTTTGCAACGCATTTTCCATTGACAAATAAGTCCACCTGATCTCCAGCCAGCTTGTCAAGGACTACCAGGGAACCCTTGGAAAATTCCAGAATATCCTGCACCTTCCGCTGAGTCCGGCCAATCTCCACCGTCACCTGAAGGGGAACTTCCATGATCAGATCCAGATTCTGTGCCTGTTCCTTTCCAAGCACATCTGCCGGAGCCATTTCCTTCATCGGCGCAGGTTTGGTATTAATGACCTTTGGCTGGGGTGCGGCAGCTGGAGCAGGAGCATTGTTAGCCATAGCCGTTGTCATAGCTGTCATCATAGCCGCCATCATGGCCCCCAGATCTGCCGCAGTCGCAGGCTGGGCCGCGGCGGCGGGCTGGGGAGCCGGCGCAGGCGCGGGAGCAGGTTGGGGTGCGGGCTGGGGAGCCGGGGCAGGCGCAGGAGCACCGCCGGCCATGCCCGCCATCATTGCCTCAATCTCCTCTTGGCTCATCTTTCGGCTGGAAGAAGGCTCTGGTTCTGGTTCCGGGGCAGGCGCGGGAGCACCGCCGGCCATACCCGCCATC